>JAJISH010000065.1 GCA_022848825.1 Thermoplasmatota archaeon | reverse complement strand
TTGACCTGTATCTCGGGGAGGAAAACCTCGATGTCACCGTCCGCCATGTTGTACATGTCCTCCGCCATGTACATGACGCCGCAGAAGAGCACCTGCTCTCCCTGGAACTCTCGCGCTCTCCTCACAATGCTGGTCGTTCCGAAGACGTGATCTGACACTTCCTGGGTGGGTCCGTCTTGGTAGTTGTGCGAGATAACGATCATCCGCTCTCGCTCCCTCCGAGTAGACGTTCCATTGCCTGAGCAACGTCCTGAGTCTTGGCACCCCATGGGACAACAGCCAAGTTGCCGTCGATCTGAAAGCCTGACTGGAGCTCGCAGCATTTCACTATCGTCGGTACATCGGTCCCCTTGACGATTCTCCTCGGGCACATCTGAATGAATGGCAGGTCTCTCCCGTACAGCTCCCTAGCGACTTTTCTGGAGAACTCACAACCGATTAGAGTCGCGTCGCTCACGTCAGGACCCTTCGCCAGATACAGAACCGTCTTGTCCGTCGCCAAGTCTCCCTCGCAGGGAAGGAGGATCTCCTCTGTCTTCACGTCCTCCGCCAGGACATTCATGTCTACCAGATCTTCCTCGACGTCCACTGCCACACTGATGGCCTGGGAGTCGGCGATGCTCCTGACGAGACTGACCAGTTTCGAGGCCGGCGGAACTACATCGAAGACCCGTATCCTCTTGACCTCGGGATCCTTGACGAAGCTCACGTGGTCGAACGCCCCCTTGACGACGACCGTTTTGCCGGGATGCTGAAGAGCGACACGAACAAGTTGTGTCGGGCTTAGGACATCGATCTCCCCGTCTTCCACCCATGTGGTCCCATCTGGAAGGGATATGATATCGATGTCGTCAACATCATTCATGACGGCGGACGCCGTCGATTTGACTCCAAGGACGCAGTGCGCGTCTCCGCTCCTGAGGACGAGGTACTTCGTTCTGAAGTAGATCCTCTCCCCTTTCCAGGCCTTCACGATGCTCTCCGGGTTGAGCGGGAAGTCAACGTCCTTGATGCCAACTTCTCTGCAGTGCTCTGGTATCAACATTCACTCCACCAACGGACAAAGGGGATCGGTCGCATCGAGCCTTCCCGTGTTCTCGTACGCGGACGCCCTGCAACCGCCACGGCATAGACTCAGGAACTCGCACTCCATGCACCTGTCCTCCAGTCTCTCGAGGTTCCTCATTCTCTGAAGGAACTCGTTGTTCTCCCATATCTCGGAGAACTTCATCTCCCTCACGTTCCCCAGGTCGGAGGAGAAGTAACCACACGGTCTGACCCCTCCGTCGGGCGTAATCGCCGCCAGGGTCTTACCGCACACACAGGGCATGCCGTCGAACTCCCTTTCGGAATGATACTTCCTGCTGCTGTCGAAGACGAAGATGAAATGGGGAACTATGAACGTGATCTGGATCGGGTACCTTTCTTTCACCTTTGCGAGACGAACGAAGGAATTCTCGAAGTCTTCTTTTTCCGGGATGAACTCCTTGTGCTCCTTTCCTCTTCCGACGGGGACGAACGGTCTGATCCTGAAAGCAGATATGCCCAGCGGATAGACGATGTCCAGGAGGTCGAGGATCTCCTCTGAGTTCCTCCTCGTTACCGTGACTCTGACCGTTGTCCTGAGCCCCGCGTCTCTGGCGATTTCGAGAGCCCTGATCGCCTTGTCGAAGGACCCCTCGGTTCCGCGAAACGCATCATGGGTCTCCCTCAGACCGTCGAAGCTGACCTGAATCTCGTAGGCGTCGCTCTCCTTCAGACGGGATGCGATTTCTTCCGTCATCCGGAGGCCGTTCGTGAAAATCCTGTAGCGGATTCTCTGCTCGCCCAGGAAGGAGGCGAGATCAAGCGTGAACTCCTCTCGACATAGTGGCTCGCCGCCCGTGAGTGTGATCATCCTCATCCCGCTCTCCTTCAAATCGAGAACCATTGACTTCGCTTCCTCGAGCGTCAACTCGTCGGGCAGCGGTTTATCGGCTCTCGCAAAACAGTGGGGGCAATGGAGATCGCAGGCATGTGTAACCTGATATCTCACGTCCCGTATTGGCCACATCTCCACTGCAATTAAATCAGTCTGTCTATATAATGGTTGCTTGGCCATATTCTGGGGGTGCACAAGACAGGCGGACGCGGCCGTTCCGAGGGCAGCATGCTTCGGACGCACGGACCACGGCGCGCATCTTGAGATATCTGCACGTCGTTCTTGTCATCTGCACGAGTTGCACAATCCACGGAGGAGATTGAGTGAAGTATTGGCGAAAGCCCTAACAGATTCATAGACTTGAAATATGTTAAGACCTTTGAACTACTTGTGAAGAAGGGTCTGACGACAAACGAAAGAAAGGTCCTCTACGGGCTTGTGAGGCACCCAACACTGAACGATCGTGAGCTCTCCGAGGAGATGAACGTCAAGCACTCAACCATCACCGCCATCAGAAGACGATTGCATGAGTCTGGCTATTTCAAAACTGTCAGGATTCCTGCGGCCAACAAACTCGGGTTCGAACTGACTGTCGTCAGGTACGGGAAGTTCAGTCCTTCCGCGGGCGACGCCTTGAGGAACCGCTTCGTGGATGCGTTGAGGAGAGAGAACAAG
>JAJISH010000064.1 GCA_022848825.1 Thermoplasmatota archaeon | reverse complement strand
GCCTCCCGGAGCGCCCAGTCCGGGAAGGGCCTGAGGTAGATGACCTGGACGACCTTCACGTCGTCCACGTTCTTCACCGCCTCCAGGGCGGATAGCGTCGTTGAGCCGTACGTCACAAGAGACCTGCTTCCCTCGCCGTGCGTGGTAATCGTCAACAGATCCCGCATCTCCTCCACGATCGCCTTCTCCTTCCGGAACCGCTTCTCCTGCATCTCTGCGATCTTCTCTCCCTCTTCGGTAGTGATGCCCTTCTGGTCATGCTCGTAGCTGCTTGCCTTGACAACGGTCCCCTTCGCGGGTGGGTAGAGCATCGGAGAGATGCCCGAATCGGTCTTCTCGTACCGCCCGTATTGCTCGAGCGGTCCATCGTAGAGGATCGGTTTCGTGACCTTCACGCTCTCCGGGTCGATGATTGTCGTCATCCAGCTCTCTCCCAGATGCTTCTCGGTGAGCAGTATCCCGGGAACCTGGAACTTCCAGACGAGATTGAGCAGCTCGGCGGCCTTCTCGAATGCCTGGTTCGTTCCCGATGGCGACAGGACGATTCTCGGGAACTCGCCGTGGCCCACGTTGAGCGCGAAGTCTAGATCCCCCTGACCGGTGTAGGTCGGCACACCCGTCGACGGGCCCGGACGCGACGCCAGGATGACCATGAGAGGTGTCTCGCTCATCCCCGCCAGGCTGAAGGCCTCGTGCATC
This sequence comes from Thermoplasmatota archaeon, assembly GCA_022848825.1. Lineage (GTDB taxonomy): Archaea > Thermoplasmatota > Thermoplasmata > RBG-16-68-12 > JAGMCJ01 > JAGMCJ01. The sequence goes on along the minus strand of JAJISH010000064.1, from coordinate 7,765 downwards.
AGGGCAAAGCCTCCTCCGCTCGACCCGACCGCCGTCCTAGCCCCTGCATACGCGGATCCCAACGCCATGTTGACAACCGCGATCTCGGTCTCGGGATGAACGACGGCAATCCCCAGCTTCTTGCTCAAAGCAGCCAGGTAGTGAAGGACGGTCGAAGCGGGTGTCATGGGATATGCGATGTAGACATCCAGACCCGCCGCTGCGGCACCAAGCGCAATCGCCTCGTTCCCCGCCAGCAGATGACCCGGTGGGGTTTCCGCCGTAGCCAGCTCGAGCTTGCCCTCGTCGTCCTTCATCCGCTCGTAGACCATCCTTGCCAGCTCGACGTTGGCTTCCAGACCGCGCGGGTAGTTCGCCTTGAAGATCCTCTCAAGGAAGGAGAACTCGACGCCGCAAAGGGCGGACACGGCCGCGACCCCGATCGTCCCCGCCATCAGGGGAATGCCTTTGATGTCCTTGACCCACGACTTCATCGGAAGGCCGGTCCCAGAATCCAATGTGACAGTGTCCGCGTTGTAGACAAAGGAGCCTCCGTCCTTCAGCCTGTCCTTGTGCATGTCAACGCTCCTCTTGTCCAAGCAGACGATGATGTCGGCTGACATGTAGTGGCTGTACACCGGAGATGTGGAAGAGGAGATAACTGAGAAGTTGTGACCTCCCCTGATCAGGGACTGATAGTCGTCCATCTCGAAGACGTACCTGCCGAGTTCGTTCATCATTGTCGAGATCACATTGCCGCTCTTCTTGACGCCGTGACCTGCTTCCCCGCCCACGATCACTGTTAGAAGATCCTGTACCAATTCATCCTCCTCCCTGAGCAAGAGGGTGATGTGATACCGCATATAATGACTTTCTCAGACCACCGGGGTGACGGTTCCGAGAGGGCCAAACTATAACTATCGAAGGAGAATATCCCCCAAGGCTTAGGCCAACTTGTGAAGGTTGGAACTATGAACTTGGGGAGGAGAGCGCTGAACTTCGTTTCAGGGCGGTCCGTCTCCAAAGCTTGGTATGCCTTCATCATTCTCTTCTTTCTTCTGATCGTTCTACTCCCCACGCTTTACGTCATGTCCTACGCCTTCACGGGGTGGGACGATATCCAGACCCAGGTCTTCGGGAACAAGAAGACCACGAACCTCTACTGGGAGAAGAACAACGATCCGGACTTCGCCAGATATGAGGTGCACTTCTCAACGACAAGCGGATTCGCTCCCAACAGCTCAACGCTCGTTCTGACCATAGACACCAAGGGAGGAGATGTCAGCCTCGAGAAGGCAAGGTCGAGCGCCTTCACCATGGTCTCGGGGATACCGGCCGGTGACCGGTACTATGCCAGGATACGGGTCGTCGACTCGAGCGGGCTGTGGACGGACTCGAACCAGCTGTCGGACAACATGGACGCCCAGTACACATCCCCGGAGCCCGTCGAGCTCCTCTCGCTCTGGGTTCAGGGTGACATCGTCACATTGAACTGGACCGTATCAGAGGACGACGACTTCTCCAGCTACGAAGTGTACGCGTCCAATGATTCGCAATTCGTTCCTGGAAGCGCCACGCTCGTGGACACGATAGCAATCCCCACCAACCACTCGACCGCCGTCACCGTCGCTCTCGATGAGGTGCACTACTTCAGGGTCAGGGTTGTCGAGGACTCTGGCCTGTGGACGGATTCCAATCTCGAAGGGATCGGCGTCAATATGCCCGACCCGGCAGATGGCTCCTCGCCGGCACCGATGGTCCTCACGAGATCGTTCTCGAGGGAGGTGCTCTCCCAGGTCACCGGGGCGCTGACGCTGTCCTTCGTCGTAGCAATAATCGCGACCCTCATCGATCTCGTGGTGGGTCTCCCAATCGCCTGGGTCCTGGTGAGGAAGGAGTTCAGGGGGAAGTCGTACGTCAACACTCTGATCGACATGCCGCTCGCGATCCCGACGGCGGCCATGGGATTCTCGGCTGCCCTCTTCTGGGGGATAACGCCGGGAATAGACAAGCCCTGGGGCGCGATAAGCTTCACAAACTCCGCCTTCGTCCTGCTCCTCCTCCTCCAGATCGTATTCTCCTTCCCTTACATGGTCAGGTCCCTTGCGGCAATACTCGAGGAGATCGACATCAACTACGAGGTGGCAGCGAGGGCCTGCGGTGCGAGCAGACTTACTGCCGCGAGGACCGTCACTTTGCCCCTCTTCAGGTCCGGCATCGTGACAGGCGCCATACTCTGCCTGGCGAAGACGCTGAGCGAAACTGGCGGCGTCATGGCGGCACTGTCGACTATCCAAAGCAGGGAATACAATGCCACGGCTCTGATCGGAACGATGAAATCGGCCTCGCTCTTCAACGACGCTCTCGTTCCCGCCCTCGCCTTCGTGAGCATTGTGCTCATCGTCCTCTCGATCATCCTGCTCATCATCGTGAAGCTAATTGTCACGAAAGTCAAGCTGCCGATGAGAAAGGTCTGGACGAATCTGGAGAAGAAACTGAGCAAAGGGGCCTTCCCCAAACTGAAGGACGCAGGGGCCTTCTTCTTCCTCACGTTCGTGGTCCTGGTCCCGGCGTTCTTCATCTTCGGCTTCGTGGCGACCGCAGAGCCCTCTCAGACGGCAGATTGGGGAGCGTTCTGGAGCAGCCTTGGCCTCTCGTTCGCAATCGCGGGCGTGGTGACCACGATAGTCCTTCTTCTCGGGATCCCGATGGGAATTCTCATCGCACGCTCACGTAAGAAGAAGGCGGCGGGCGTCCTCGATGTTCTGGTGAACATACCGTTCATCGTTCCGACCGCTGCGCTGGGTTTCTCCCTTGGACTCTTCTGGACCACCCAGCCCTTCCTGCCGGTCACGGCTGACGTCTTTCTCATCGTAATGGCCCATGTGGCCTTCACCTATCCCTTTGTGGTCAGAAATGTGGTCGGAGCCCTTGAGAGTTTGGACACGACATACGAAGATACCGCGAGAACGCTCGGTGCCAAACCCCTGCAAGTCTTCAGACGGGTGATGTTCCCCATGATGAAGGCCTCAGTCCTAGCTGGTGCGATAATGACCTTCACCAGGAGCTTGGGAGAGACAGGTGCGACGCTGGCGGTATCCCCCAAAGCGATCACCGCCCCGGTCTACATCGTGGAGCTTATCAGATCGGGAAGCTTCTACCAGGCGGGGCTTGCCAGCATTCTATTGATAATGGTCTCGTTCATAATCGTCCTCGTCATGAGAAGGTTGACAACGAGAGGAGGTGCCTAGAATTCCCTCGATAAGGCTCGAAGGCCTCAGCAAGAGGTTCGACGACATAGTCGCTGCGGATGACATCAGTCTCGAAGTCAAGGACGGAGAGTACATCGTAATCCTCGGACCGACGGGAGCGGGAAAGACGACGCTCCTGAAGATGATAGCCGGTCTGACGCCTCCTGACAGCGGGAAGATATTCGTGGACGGCAAGCGGGTGGACAACCTCCCGCCAGAGGACAGGGGAATGGTCTATCTTTCTCAGACATATGCGCTGTTCCGCCACATGACGGTCTGGGACAACACGAAATTCGGCCCCACAGTCAAGGACTGGGATGAGTCGAAATGCGATATGCTCGCCCGGGAGATGCTGAACCTCGTCAGGCTCTACGACAGGAGGACCGCCCGCCCTGACGAGCTAAGCGGCGGGATGAAGCAGAGGAACGCGCTGGCTCGGGCGCTCGCGACCGACGTCAAGATCCTGCTGTTGGATGAGCCACTGCGGGCCCTCGACGCCCGCCTGAGGATCGAGCTCAGGTACGAGCTCGCGCGTTTGACCTCCGACCTCGGTATCACCGCCCTGCACGTCACCCATGACCAGGAAATCGCGATGACGATGGCGGACAGGGTAGCCGTGCTGAGAAAGGGAAGGATAGAGCAACTGGGTAGACCTGAGGAGATATATGACAATCCCGCGAGACCTTTCATCTGCCACTTCGTCGGCGAGGCCAACTTCTTCGAGGGCACCGTGCACTCCGTGAGCGAGGACCACAGTGAGCTCGAGGGGGAGGGACACGTCCTCCGTGCCCGCCCGACGAACCTGCCGCGGGGCTCGGAGGCTTGCGTTGGAATAAAGACGGAGAACGTCAGGCTGCTCGACGGGGTCGTGGAGGGGCAGAACCACATTCCCGCCAAAGTCGTGAGGAAGCTCTTCCTCGGCAGGCTGGTGAGCATAGTGATTGAGACGGACGATGGAAAGATGCTCCATGTCAAGACGCCATCATCCACGGGCGTCGGATTCAGCAATGGCATGGAGGTAACGGCACACCTGGAACCATCGAAGTGCATCATCTTTCCCATACCCGAGAAGGGTTTGAAGGAAGAACTGGAGGTGGAGTAGTGCCTCGGATCGAGCTCAAGGGGATTACGAAGCGGTTCGGCGAGATCGTTGCCGTGAAGGACGTGAACCTCACGATCGAGGACAAGGAATACGTCACCCTCCTCGGACCCAGCGGTTGTGGAAAGACGACGCTCGTCAAAATAATCTCAGGGATCTGGGAGCCGACGGAGGGAGAGGTTCTCATAGACGGGAAGAGAATGAACGAGGTCCCCGTGGAGGACAGGGACCTGGGCTACGTGTTCCAGAACATCGCCCTCTTTCCCCATATGACGGTCCTCTCGAACGCGACATATGCACCGATCGTGAAGGACTTCCCGGTCGAGGAGAGGGACAAGATCGCCCAGGAGGTTCTGGACCTCGTCGACCTGCTGGACCGCAAGAAGTTCTTTCCAGGAGAGCTGAGCACGGGCACACAACAGAAGGCTGGCCTTGCGAGGGCGTTGGCATCGCAGGCGAAGCTGTTGATCCTGGACGAGCCCCTTTCAGCGTTGGATGCCAGGGTCAGAGTCGACCTCAGATACGAGCTCAGAAGACTCGTCAAGGACCTCGGCCTGACAGCGGTCCACGTCACGCATGATCAGGAGGAAGCGAGCTCCGTCTCCGACAGAATAGTGGTGATGAGGGCGGGGAGGATAGTGGAAATCGACTCCCCGGAGAACCTCTACAACAACCCGAAGAGCATCTTCACGGCGAATTTCGTGGGCGAGATGAACTTCCTCCAGGGAGCGATTAACAAGCTCAGAGACTACTGGGCGATCATAGAGCTGAGGAATCAGGAGTACTTGACGCTGAGCAATCGCGAATTCCGGATGGGTGCCGCGATAATCCTGGCGATGAGGCCGGAGAATCTGAGAGTTGAGGAGTTGAGGGGAACGAGACTTGGAAATGCGATCCCCGGAAGAATCAAGAGCATTAGGTTCATGGGGTCCTACCTGAGGTACGAAGTGCTCCTCGCAAGCGATGACCACGTCTTCGTGGACAGCTTCGCGGGAGAGGAGTTCAAGGAGGGCGAGGAGGTGGCCGTCTCTTTCGATGAGACGAACATCCTCACCTTCCCGGCACCGAGGGAGGGCCTATCGGAGGTGATAAAACTTGAGTGAAAGCGGAATGCTCGGCTGGTTCCGAAAGAGAAGAGGATCCAGAGCGATGCAACAGACCCGAGAGCATGCGAAGAAGGTCGAAGATGCGCTCGTTGAGCTGGACAATGCCATTGCGGCAATGATAGCCGGCAGGAGACCCCAGGCCCTAGAGGCCATCAAGCGTCTGGACATAAACGAAACGGCAGCAGACAGCATAGAGGACGACATCTTCGAGGAGATCTCGAAAGGGGACATGGACCCCTCCGCAAGAGGAGACCTGATGCGGCTGATAAGAAGAGTGGATTCGGCCGCGGACTGGGCAAAGGCAGGTTCGCGAAACCTGGAGATCCTCATAGGGATTAGGGCTCGCATCAAACCCATCCTGTGGATGAGGTTCAAGGAAGTGACCAAGCTCAACGTCGATAGCGGGAGAGTTCTCAGGCAGAGCTTGGAAGCCCTGGGGGTGAGCGATGCGCGTGTTCTCAGGGGACGCAAGGAGATCGACCGGTTCGAGAGGCAAGTGGATGTACTCTACTATGACCTCAAGAAGGAGATGCTCAGAGCGGTCGACGACCCGAAGGCTGTGGTCGTGCTGAACGACTTCCTCACAGCGCTGGAGAACGCCTCGGATTCCTGCGCGGCAGCGGCCGAGATGCTCTTCATAATGGTCGTATCCGGAGTATAGCCGAAATTCGACATCGGACGGGTGTTCTTCGCATCCCCGGTCCCAGCCCAGGCTTTTCCTCACTTGAGTCGGACGAATATCTGAGTGCACAATCGCCTGCCAGAGAATCAGTCATGATAGGCCGGACGTAACATTTAAGTCCTGTAAAACAAATCAAGAGAGTTCAAGGCAAAGGGAGCAAGATGAATACAACAAGAATGACTCCTGATGGAAAGTACGAGATTCTGACTCTCAGATTCAAGGATTTCGATGACCTGCCGAGGTCCCTTCTCATATGGCGCGAGCAGGAAGTGGGCTTCGGTTTCGAGGAATAGACCGCGCTCGGTCGACTTGAGAACCCTTTTTCTGGGTGGACGGATGAATCGCGAGAAGGTTTTTATGACCCGTTTCATTTGAGACCGTGTGAAGAATAGGGAGCTCGCGAGAATCCTAGGCCAGATTGGCGATCTCGAGGATATGAAGGATGAGCCGTTCAAGGCGAATGCCTACAGGCGGGCGGCGAGGGTTGTGGAAGGGCTCAGGGAGGATGTTGCGGGAATCGCTGAGAGGAGGGAGCTGCAAGACCTCCAGGGAATCGGAAAGGCATTGACCAAGAAGATCGAGGAGTATGTCAAGACCGGGAAGGTAGCTTACCTGGAGAAGCTCAGAGCCGAATTTCCGCCAGGTCTTCTGGAACTCCTTCACATCCCCGGCGTTGGCCCGAAGACCGTCAAGGTCCTGTACCAACAGCTCGGAGTGACGAGCGTCGAGGGACTTGAGCGGGCCGCAAGGAAAGGCAGAATCAGGAAGCTAAGAGGGTTCAGCAAGAAGAGCGAGGAGAACATACTCAACAGTCTCCGCACGTTCTCCGGAGCCGGGAAGAGGGCACTCTTGGGATTGGGTCTCCCGCTTGCTGAAGAGCTGATCGAAGAGCTGAGGACAAAGTGCCACATCGACAGGATATCCGTGGCGGGCTCGTCCCGGAGGATGCGGGAAACGGTGGGTGACCTCGACATTCTGGTGGCCTCGGGCAAGCCAGAGGAAGTGATGGGGGCATTTGTTGCGCTCCCAGGTGTTAAAGACGTCATCGTGAGCGGGCCCACGAAGACAAGCGTGATTGTGGAGAGAAGGAACGTTGAGCTTCAGACGACCGTAAGGCTGCAGACGGACCTCCGGGTCGTTGACGCCCAGAGCTTCGGTTCCGCGCTGCAGTACTTCACCGGGTCCAAGGACCACAACATCCGTCTGAGGAGAATCGCCCAGACCAAGGACTGGAAGCTGAACGAGTACGGTCTCTTCGAGGGAGAGAAGCGGATCGCGGGAGAGACCGAGGAGGGCATCTATGAAACACTGGGGATGGACTTCATCGCACCCGAGCTGAGGGAGGACCGAGGGGAGATCGAAGCTGCCCAGTCGGACTGCCTGCCCGGGTTGATAGGACTCGACGACGTCAAAGGAGACCTCCACATCCACACGGAGTGGAGCGATGGGACGGAATCCATCGAGAGGATGGTGGAGGAATCCAAGACGCTTGGCTACTCCTACGTCAGCATCGCCGATCACTCAAGGGGAATCAAAATCGCCGGTGGACTGGATGATGATGTCCTGCTCGAGCAAGTCGACACAATCAAGGAACTGAACAAGAGGGAGAAGGGGTTCAAGATCTTCTCGAGCAATGAGGTGAACATCA
>JAJISH010000063.1 GCA_022848825.1 Thermoplasmatota archaeon | reverse complement strand
TATAAGAATTTAATGAGATCGTACGTGCCACTTCTACGAATGACCTCCGCCATTACGGCGAAGTCCCTTTCAGAGCGGCTCTTGAACTTCCCAACACTCTCCCCCCGCACCAGCCGATGCACTTGGGTACTTACCTTTGCCATCACGATGACGTCGGAGAGATCGTACGTAAGTTCTGGGCGGCTGACCACCACTACCACCTCTCGAGGCGGACTATATTTGTGGTTCAGCGTCCCAGGCATACGCAACACACGCGTGCAGTCTACCACGTTGTCTGACTTGAAGAAGTCTCTGAGAGCCCTCAGGCCCTCCTCGGCGTTCTCCGGCTGGAGAGGTTCGTCGAGTAGCCGTTCACGTCCACATTGGGGTTCTCTGTCAGTCGCGCGTCAACGTCAACCAAGATCTCGTCTTGCCAATCACCGAAGAAGCCGTCGATGCGTTTCTCTGACGGTTTGGTCACGGCATAGGTCCTCTGACCCTTTCCCAATATCGTGACGGTAGCGTCCGCGTCTACGGAAGCCAGGGAGACCTCAACGAATTCCCCTGGCACAATGGTCTGCGAATTGACCGATACGTACTTTCTGACTGTCGTGTCGGCGGGGACCACGAAGGGATCGATGGGGTACAGGGAGAAGTTCCCGATCTTGTGGAAGTTCAGGCCCTCGACCTCGATGTCCGATCCGAAGGCCCTGAGCCTCAGCTCGAGTATGTAAGGCGTCGATGTCTCCAGAATTCCTCTGCCCAGCAGGCCAGTCTGAACCACCTGTAATGCCCCGAATCGAGGGCCAAGGGGAACATGGGACCAGGAGGATGCGCCATCGTAGTTGTCCATGGTGATCCTAACCTGGAAGTTCGCCGAAATCGCCATAATCTGGTTGGGGTGGAGCTGGACCTCTAAACCGTTCTCGGCCACTGCAGCTCCGCAGCTCCCGATGGATCGCCATGCGCTCCAGTTGTGCGAGTCGGTTCCTTGAAACGTGGCAACTCTAGTGTAGCTTACCGAGCCTTCCGATCCTGCAATCTGGACCAGTCGCTCGGCACCGATGTCCTGGGCCTTGTAGCCAGTTTGCGGGTCCCCGTCCATGTCGATGAAGATGTAGACGGAGTCCAAACCCTCGGGGTCTTCGAAGATCGTTCCCCTTGCACTAGCATAGAAGGAGATGTAGCCATTCTCACTCTTGAGGGCGAACTCGCTGATGTCGACGTCTGGATCCGATGTCGAGGATCCTTGGGCATACGTGGGGACCCCGCTCCAGTCTGAGAACTTGCCATCTATCTTGATCGAGGTCGCCGGGCCTGGTGGGGATTCCGGAATCAGCACTGTGATCGTGGCGAACAGAATCACAAGAGAGACGATGATGGTGGAGTACCTCCGTATGGCTCCCTTCTTCTGGAGGCCCTTGCCGTTGGATAGCGTTCCTTTAATGAACCCGTTGGTACGACCGTTCACCCTGCCATTCACTCGACCGTTGACCGATCCGTTGACCATTCCATTCACTCGGCCGTTTACTCTGCCATTGGTTCGCCCGTTTACTCGACCGTTAGTCCGCCCATTCACAGCGCCGTTCGTCCTCCCATTGGTCAGGCCATTTCGTCCAGCATTCATGTATCCATTGTGAGAAGAAGCGCTCAGGACATGGTTTTCCTGTCCGGCCCTGCGAGGGCTCCTCGTCCTTTTCATGTGTTCTCGTGAAGATGGCATATTCCAGAACCCGGGACTCTTCTTCGCCATGGCTCTCCCCCTTCTGGTCCGAGGGTATTAATCCTTATCGTCATATTATCATAGCCGATAACGAAAGTTATCGTATAATTGGGAATAGACGATGTAGCATATCGAAGAGATAAGTAATGTACGGTGGAAATATGCAACAAGGTCACACCACTACGTGAAGAAGGCCCTCGGTGCGATTTGACACACATATCACTGGAGACCCTAACTATCTATGTCGCGTTGATGAACCGCCGCCGAGAGAGCTAGGTTTTCTTGACTATGATGTTCACCGTCTTCACGAATGCAAGAAAGGCGAGGCTTCCCACTAGGTAGACCTCACGACCGACCCATATGAACCTGCCCGGGTCTGGGGGAAAAGTGTAGAACATCGCGTGCTGCACGAAAACAAAGCTGGCGATGAGCCCCAGGTTGAGCAGAACGAGGTTCCACGCAACCTTCCTGAGCAAGTGGTCTTTGCGAATACTCTCTGTGGAGAAGTGGTATGCCGTCTGAGACCCCCCGTGGCCTTATTGAATACATCGTTCTCACAGGGTTTAAAGATTTCTGTGCATGATGAAATGAACGGGTCGTTCCTATGGTCTCGATCATGCCCGCCCTGGCCCCGTCTGGTCCAAGCTGAACTACGGGGACTGGACGGTGGATCGCTCTCTCTCCCAATGTGCTCCTCACCGAGGACACCTCCACAATGGCAATGCATGATGTGCTCAACTTCTAGGGGAGCATGTGTAGGCTCATCCTGTGAGAGATTAACAAATTCGCAAAGGTAATATATCATGAACCAGTTCAAACGTTCATGAAGAAGGGACTGACCAAGAACGAACGGAGGGTCCTCCACGGACTTGTGGTGCATCCGACCCTCAATGACCGCAAGCTCGCGGAGAAGACGAAGGTCAAGCATTCCACCATCACGGCCATCAGGCGGAGACTTCGCGAGGAAGGATACTTCAAGACGGTCAGGATCCCGTCCATGAACAAGCTGGGCTGCGAGCTGTCTGTTGTCGGATACGGGAGGTTCAATCCGTCTGCGAGCCAGAGCCTCAGAATGCGCTTCCTCGACACGATGAGGAAGGAGAACAAAGGGCTCTACCACTTTCTGATGACTCCGGATTTCTACTTCTCCCTGTCGACGGCAAGGGACTACACATCCCTCAGAAGGTGGACCGAAGCGGTGGAGCAGGAATTCGCTGACACAAGACTGTTCAACGGGATAGACAGGACATCTGTGATATTCCCGTTCGAGCTGACGAGACAGATTCGTTTCTTCCATTTCTCGCGACCCCTCAGCCTGCTCTTCGGTCTCGACGAGAAGGTCGTGGTCGACTCCCCCGACCAGAAGGTAGGCTCGAGAAGACTGACGAGGAAGGAGAGAACCGTGCTCAGGGGGTTGGTCGAGCATCCCGAATTCACTGATGTCGCTCTTTCCGAAGAGATCAACGCTTCGCGGCAGGTCATCTCGAGCATGAAGAGGAGGTTCGAGAGGACCGGGCTCATCAGGACGGCCAGGATCGTTGACCTTGCGATGCTTGGATACGAGATACTGGCATTCGTACACGTCCGGCTCAGTCCCAGGTTCCCGCTGAAATCGCGAATCGACGGACTTCAGAAGACCGTGCAGGACCTGTCCAATTACCTCATGTTCTCAGGGAACTCGGAGACGATGATGTCCGCTCCCTTCGTGAACTACAACGAGTACTTCAAGATCAGGAAGGATACTCTGTCGTTCTACGCGCACAGGGAGTACATACTCGGGGAGCCCATGGTGGAGCTCATCGCGCTGAGAGAGGCCGAGATTCCTGTGAAATGCGACTTCTCCAGCGCGATCGGCGAGGCCATCGACAAGCTTCCCAAGTGATCCTGACGGTTCTGGCAGCTGGCATGCACAAGCGTCAAAGCACAAGCTCCCTCACTGTCACGTTCCGTGGTCTGTCCTCCGCACGCACTTCGATGACACATCCTTCGATGTCGAGGTCCTTCTGAGCCTCGTAGTGCCAGAGCGTCTTGTTGTACTTCTCGCGGACAGCGCCGCCCTCCTCCAGCACTTCTCCGTTCTTCCGGATGATGACGTGCACGCTCACAACTTCCACGTCGTCCACGGCACGAATCACTATGTCCTCGCCCGAATTGCCCGCGTACCCGCTCGTATCTACGTCCCGGATCTCGGGCTCATGGAAGTAGTCCCTGATGGCCGCGTTGTAGACGCTGATCCTCTTCT
>JAJISH010000062.1 GCA_022848825.1 Thermoplasmatota archaeon | reverse complement strand
CGTCTCGTTCACTACACCCCTGACGCCGTTCGTCCCGAAGAGCCTGGTCATCTCATACCGACCTTCCGGTCCATGACCTTCTCGCCCTTCTCCAGCTCGTAGTCGTCGGCGATCACGGACCTCTCGATGACGCACTTGTCGGGGACCACGCAGTGCACTCCGATTATGGACGAGGTCACCGTCACGTCCTTGCCGATCGTCGTCGAGTCCATGATCACGCTCTCCGACAGCGACGCTCCCTTGACCTCCACGTCCTTGCCCAGACAGACTCGCGGTCCGATGTGTCCGCCAGAGACTTTCGACCCCTGACCGATGACGATGGGGTGCTCCTCCTTCACGTTCTTCCCCAGAAGGGCCTCCTTAGACACGTCCGTGCCGAAGTAGTCCATCAGCATACCGCTGGCAGACAGGAAGTTCTCCGTTGTCCCGCAGTCGACCCAGTAACCCTCGAAGCCGAAGCCGAAGAGACCCTCCCTGACCTGCACTGGGAAGACCTCCCGCTCGAGGGAGACGACCTTCTCTGCCGGAATGTCGTCCAGGACGCTCTCGTTGAGCACGTAGATGCCCGCGTTCGCCTTGTGCGAGACTATCTCGCTCCCTCTGGGCTTCTCCTTGAACAACGTTATCCGGTCATCCTCGTCCAGCTGCACGATCCCGAAGGCCTCGGGATTCTCGACGTCCCAGAGCGCGATGGTCCCGACACCTTCTTTCTCCCTGTGGAAGTCGATGAGGGACTTGATGTCGATCGAGCTGACGATGTCACCGTTGAACACAAGGAAATCATCCGTCAGGTGATCGGACACATTGGCCAGCGCCCCTCCCGTCCCGAGGGGCTCGACCTCGTGAACGACGACGTAGTTCCTGCCGTCATGGAGCGAGTTGAAGTAGTCCCGCATCCGCCGCGACATGTAGCTCACGGGCACGATCACCTCGTCGACGGAATCGGGAAGCAGGTCCAGGAGGTAGGAGACCATGGGCCGGTTCAGCAATGGCAGAAGAGGCTTCGGTCTGGAATACGTCAGAGGCCTGAGCCTCGTTCCAAGACCGCCAACAAGAAGGACCGCCTGCATCGCCCGGACAAGGGTCTCGGGATTTATCAACCTTTGTTCACTTGGGGCTTATCGTGACGACATTGTTCCCGCGGAGAACAACGGTCCCGAGCCTTCGGACCTGCTCCTCCTTCGTCTCCTCGGTATCCTCCAGCACGAGGTTCATGTACTCGTCGAAACCCACCAGCTTCCCTTCGAGCACTCTGCTGTCTTTCAAAACCAGAAGTATCTCCCTATTGAGCGCATTCTCCAATACCTTCGTGGGCAAAACCATGATAGTCCCCTTCCCAGGCATGTAATGAGCGCGCCGATTTAAAGATTTGCCCCGCCAATGCCTTGCCTACAGATGCTCTCATGTGCATACGAGCATGGCCTTCGTCTGGACCATACACAAGATCCCTCGGAGGGGACGTAATCTCGTCACGGTGGGGCGACTCCTCGTTTTCGGTTACAGGTATAGCCGAAGACATCCGATTCCGTGCCCAAGCCTGCACATTTCGGTTACACGTATAACCGAGCGTTTTTACCAGTAAACATCAAATACCTGCACTCCTATCCAGTCTCGGATAATCATGGGGAAAACGGAGACGATCAAGGAACGGGCGGTCTATGTTTACCTGCCTTCCGTCGAGATGAAGGAGCAATGGACGAAGCACGCGGGGGAGATGGGTACTAGCCTATCCAAGTTCGTGATGGAGTGCGTGAGGGAGTTCGTAGAACAGAGGGAGGACTCCGCGTTCGTCAAGCGAGGAGAACTCGTTCGTGAGACGGGGAAGCTCAGGGAGAGGGTACGAACCCTCTCCGAGGACTTGGAGGCCCGTAATGCGCTCATAGCACGCCTGGAGGAGGAGATCCGTCGATACAGGGCTCAGATCTTCTCGGACAAGGAATTCCAGGGAATCAGAACATACGACAGAAGGCTCATAGAGGCTCTGAAGGCAGGCACGACCGTCTCCGACGACCACCTCCTCGCCGAGCTGGGAGCCGAGCCACGAGACTCGGATGCGGTCAAGTCAATCGCGGGTCAGCTGGAGGGACTCAGAGCGTACGGTCTCGTAGAGAGAACTCCAAAGGGATGGAGGTGGAACGGTTGAGTCTCTCTCAGTCCTCGTTTCCATCAGAGAAGGACCTCATCGAGTCCTTCGAGGAGGACCTCACCCTCAGAGACCTGGGAGGGGAGGCGAAGAGACACTACCTAGCATACGTTCGGATCGCTTCGAGCTTCCTCAGTCGTCGCGGGAAGAATCTTCTCGACCTTCAAGACCTCGATGTCCTTCGTGAGTTCCTGACCTACTTGAAGAGGAACCGGAGGGTCTCGACCGCGACGGCACATCACTATCTCGCCGCTCTCTCCTCTTTCTGCGACTTCCTCGTACTCGAGGGACGTCTTCCAGCCAATCCCATACCCGCCTTTCGAAAGCGCTACCTTCCGAACCGTCGCGCCTCTCGGAACGCGTCCAGGAGGAAGGTCATATCGTCCGAGGATATGGGACAGCTGATAAGCTCCGTCCTGAGCCCAAGGGACAAGGCCATCCTCACCGTTCTCGCGAAGACGGGTGTCAGGCGCGGAGAATTGACTTCAATCGACGTCGACGACATAGACTGGGAGCGCGGATGCATAAACCTCAAGCCGAAGAGAAAGAGGACGAACAGGCTTGTCTTTCTGGACGAGGAAGGTCTCCGCGTCCTGAGGTCCTGGGTCACGGTTCGAGACTCTTATCTCCAAGACAATAACGAGAGAGCCCTGTTTCTTGGTGAAGGTGGCACGAGACTCTGCACTCATTCCGTCTACCAGATAGTCACCAAGCACGCCACACGTCTCGGCATCCACGATTCCGAGAGCGAGGACATCGAAGGCAGGTTCACGCCCCACTGCTTCCGGCACTGGTTCACGACCATGCTCCGAAGAGGCGGCATGAGGAGAGAGCTGATCCAGGAATTGCGAGGGGATTCCAGAAAGGACGCGATTGACATCTACGACCACATCGACCCTGAGGAACTGCAGCGAGAGTACTTGCGCTGCATCCCGGCGCTTGGTCTGTAGCGGAGATTCTCCCCGAATTCGTTTTGAGGTTTGTCCAAAGCCACAGGTAGGTATTGCACTGAGGGCGGAGCCATATGTGCAAACCGCTGTGGCATTACATGATCAAATCAATGGCCTGGATGAGAGGTTTTCGATACTGCTCAAGGATAAGGACATTCAGATGCTGGTGGTGAAAAGGGTGATTGAACTCGGGATTGAGTAGAAGAATCATCCTGCCTTGCTATAAGTGAGATCCCATCGGTTTCGTTGGCTAATGCGATGGGAACCCGAGATGGTGCTTAGATAAACCTTTTTATCTCCAGTCTTTGACATGGATTACGCTCAGATGAGAACTAGCGGGAATTCTCATTCTGAAAACCTTAGGATAGCTTGAAAGGCTATTTCTTCCCTGGATTGATCACTCTGATGTAGTCGTAAGCCTCGAAGGCAGTTCCGTCCTTCCACTTGCCGCTGAGCTTGATCTCCACTGATTCGCCCACTTCGAGCATGGCTATCAGGTCCTGGCGGTTGAACTTGAGCATGAGGATGTCGCCCTGATAGTCCCATCTCTCGGGGGGCAAGGCGTCCTGAAGCAGGATGGATGATACGTCGATATCGGTTACTGACGCGTTCTCTGCGCTGAGGTATGCGATCACCC
>JAJISH010000061.1 GCA_022848825.1 Thermoplasmatota archaeon | reverse complement strand
TCCCGCGGGCCCCGTCATCGTGGACATCTCGGAGAACGTTCGCATTGATGCGACCATCCACAATCAGGGAGGGCTTCCTGCGGAGACGTTCCGCGTCGGGTTCCTCGAGGATTCCCAGCTGTTCAGCATGAGCGGGCCGCTCGGCCCATTGGATTCTTCGCTCTCGACATCTCTTACAGGCATTCTCTGGCCCAATCCTCTGGCTCTGGGGGATTACTCCGTCACGGTGTCCGTGGATCACTTGGACAGCGTCTCGGAGGTGAGTGAGGACAACAACGTGTTCGAGATTCTATTCCGCGTTGTCGGTCCGGATCTGATGGCATTTGATTTCCTTGTCGACAATGCGTCCCCAGTCGCCCCAGTTTCCGTCACTGGCGGGGAGACGGTGCTCCTCACTGGTATCGCGCTCAACTCCGGAACAAATGTGACTCAGGACAGCTTCTCGGTCTCGGTCTACAACTCAACCGAGAGGGTCAGCCCGCTTGTACTTCTGAGCGTTCCTCCGCTCCTTCCTGGGGCGTTTCTGTGGTTGAACGCCACCTGGCACGCCCCCATGGACTATCTGAACGTCACCATTGTCTTCGAGGTCGATTTCTACGATGACGTTCTCGAGGTAGACGAAGCAAACAACGTTCTCGAGGTCGTCCTCATTGTGACCCCACTCCCACCTGACCTCGTGGCAGTGGGTCCTAAGATTAACGGGCTTCCATACGACGGGCCCCATCCAACCAAGGCAGGTGAAACCCTCACTCTCTCAGCCTCCGTGGTCAACACAGGGAACTACACTACCGGAGGCCCGTTCGACAACGCGTTCTACAACGATACGATGTCCAGTCTCCCGTTTGCTAGGAAAGTGGAGGGAACGCTGATCGTAGGCAGGACGACAGCTGAGATCGAAGCCACTTGGAGGGCTCCCGAGAAGGCTGGAACTTACGTTGTCGTCTTCCACGTGGACTACATGGACTCCATATCCGAGGCGAACGAGACGAACAACATGCTCTCCTACATAATCGAGGTCGTTGAGGAGGAGGGAGAGTACAACTGGAAACCCCTCCTTGCCCTGATCCTTGCCATCATTCTTGTTCTTCTCGGAATCCTCGTCGGATACGTGAGACCTCTCGACAGATTCGTTCCGATACCGAAAGACATCCCGGATGAGGAGATTGACGTGTATAGAAGGCAGATGAGGAGTCAACCCATAGGAGAGAAACTGAGCCCTCTCGACCAGGACGCACTCCTGAGGAAATTCTCTCGAGACAGGATGTTCACGATTGCCATCCTTGCCCTTCCTCTATCACTGCTTGAAATCGCCATCGCAATCCTTTCCAATCTGACAGGCATTCTGAGAGTGCCTGAAGCGGGCAACTGGATTGCAGTGGGATTGGTGGTCAACCTCATAATCCTCGTTGTTGGGATCTCCATTGACATAATCGTGTCGAAGAAGGGCTACAAGGTGCCCTCGGAGATGATTCTTCCACCCGAGACGGATAGCGACTAGTGGACGCGAGACGTTCGCAACAAACAGCATACAGACTCCCTGGAATACTGAGCATCAATGACACGAATACAGCCGCTGACGTGGTGGCCGAGATAGCCCACTCGGATTCGTGGTTTCAGCCAGTCTTCACCGCCTTTCTATCTTCGGGCGCTCGGACTGTCCCATGTCATATCTCCAGAAGATGGGATCTGGGCAGGATGGGGCAATCACAGACGTGGACTATTAATAACCGATTGCCTGTATATTGCCAGGTACGGTGGAAAGTTGAGTCTTCTGAGAGTAGCTGCGGTCCTGAGCCTTGCCTGCATGTTGATGGCAGTCATTCCTGCGCAAGAGAGTGTATCAGCGGACCCGCCAGGAACGCGTGCGGACGGCGATAGGACCGTCACGCTCGAGTTGCTCACGGCAACTTGGTGCGCAGGCTGCCCGTACGCCGATGCCGCTGCTGACAGACTGCTGAGAGTCATCGGTCCAGAACGACTGTCCGTCATTCAGTATCACGTGACCATGACCGACCCGATGAGAATCAATGAATCGGATGCTCGCAGGCACACGTATGGAGATCCAGCGCTCCCCTCTTTGTTCCTCGACGGCGAGTTCAAGAGCAATGAAGCGACATCCTACGCAGAGACCTTCGACAGGTATCTCACCTTTGTCCAGGAGAGCCTCCAGGTCGATACGCCCGTGAGCATGGGACTCACATACGACCTGGGCGGCGGATCCGTAACGCTCAACACATCAATGGGCAGCAGCGAATCGCTGGTAGGCCAGAATCTCTTTCTCAGGGTCGTCTTGTTCGAGAACATCCTGGAGGATGGCGGTAAGATATACAACTACACCGCAAGGGCATACAACGAGACTTCGGTGGATTTGGTGAGCTCTCCAACGATCGAGTCGGTGACCTTCGCATTGGACGGGTCGTGGGTCGT
>JAJISH010000060.1 GCA_022848825.1 Thermoplasmatota archaeon | reverse complement strand
GGTTATGGTAGCACCGATTTTGGGATTGGTGAACCTGTAGAAGCTCGATGCGAAGACGCCGTAGAACGCGTTCATCAGGATCTTGATGGCGTTCTGCAATCCGTTGTAATACTTCCTCTTCTCCCCTTCGGCTTCCTTCATACGCTCTTTCGCTTCGTCACGTTCCTTCATCAGGTCGCTAAGGATCTTTGGCAGAAGGCCTGGTTTCTGGTCCTTGCTCAGGAACCTCGTGCCTATGGGGCTGGAAAACGTGCCCTCCTCGGAGAGTGTCGTGAAGCAGATGTTGTTGGCGATGATCAGATTCGGATACATCGCCTTGAAGTCAAGGACGCAGACCCAGTGGTACAGCCCGGACGGAATTGTGTGAACGTAACCGCCCTCTATGGATTCCCCTTTGCGACCCTGGCGGGTCATCGGCACTCCCACGCCCGCGCGGTCAGCGGCCCTGATGAGTATGGAGTCTATCAGCGATGATGTCCTCCCGTTCAGGACGTAATCGACCGGGAGCTTGGAGACCGCCCCCAGGTCCATCGATTTCTCCAAGACGGCGATATCCTCCAAGATGCGAAGTGCGAGCTCGGCGTCCTTCTTGCAGTACCTGATCACCCTGTCCTTGTCCCTCTTCCACTCCTCATCTATCTTGGTTGGATCGACATCCTTCTTCCCTTCTCCAAGGACGAGCTTCGCCACGTGATCCAGGGTCTCCTGCTTCGGCTTCAGCTCCATCTTGGCGTTCCACCAGGCGTCAGCGACAATCCTGCCATAGATCCGCCAGAACCGCCCGAAGCCCTCCCGCATCCGAATCTCATTCCTTGAGAGGTAAAGATAGGGGATGCCGTTCTTCCTGGCCCTTTCGAGAAGAACTGGGATGTCGTACCCGTCGATGTTGTATCCTGTGATCACGTCAGGGTCCTTCTCTTTCACGTAGTTCGCAAAGCCCTCGATCATCTCCTTCTCCGGGCCTTCGAAGCACTTCTCATGGAGTTCGCCATTCTCCCTCAGGGCGCAGCATATCGTGAATATCGTCCCGTCCTTGATGCTGTTCTCGATGTCGAAGCTCAGAATCGTCAGGCGGGGACTGAACGGTTCGATCTGCTCGAACGTCTCGGCCTTGACAACGATATCCGTGCTGTAGGGACCCTCCACCTCTTCCCCCTTAACCCTCACGCACGATCCCAGGTCCTTGTCGAAGATGAAGCGGAGGGCGAATGGTATGTCAGCCGCCAGAACGCTACAATGGTTTTTCGCTCGCGTCCTGTATTCGGGCGTTCTCCGGGGCAATCGCAGGAAGACCTTCTTGCAGTCCCTCGTCTCGCCGTCGGTCCAGAGCTGCACGTCCTCCATTCCCCTGACCTCGGGATCGCGTTCGAAGTCGTCAACGAGAGCCTTGGGCGGCTCGACTATGTAGAAGTAGGGATGAAACCCTTCGGACCTTATGGATATGGACTTATCATCGCGAGTCTTCCCGAAAAGTTCGACGACGACCCCCTCACCCTCTTCTTTGTAGGAGGCGTTGAGCAGTCTGACATCCCAGCTTCCCATCTTATGCCCTTGCCGCTATCGTGATGATGTCTCCATCCTTCAGCTCGTGATCGGCACCGAGAACCCTCTTGGTTCTGCCATCAATAGCACGAATGAAGTTGTCTCCGAGGTCTGTATGCACCTCGTATGCTAAATCCTTTGCATTGCTGCCCCGGCGGAGAAGGTAGGCATCGGGCAGTACTCGACCGTCCTTGTCGGTCCACTTGTTCTCATCCTCGACCGGGTAGACGACTATCATGTCCAGAAGATTGAAAACGGCCTCCTCCACGCATTTCTGAATCCCGGTGCTGCCGAATTTCTTCAAGACATTGCTCATGAATTCCAATCCCTTGAGCTGCTTGGCGTTGAGCCCGCTCTCGTCCAGAATCTCGAAGTGATCGTCTCCCACATCATACGAGATCAGGTCTGATTTCGCCGCGCGCCGAAGGGCTAGCTCCGCTTCCGCGGATGTCGGAACAACTATCTTGTCGTCCAGGGACTCCAGCCTCTTGATGTTCTCATCCGGGGCGACATCGCACTTGTTGGCGGCGACTATCATGGGTTTGCCGACCGTGCGAAGGTTGTCCGCGAGTCTGAGAATGTCGTCCTCGGACCAGTTCATTGGCGTCTCATCGGTCTCCATCCGCCTAAGCGAGTCCAGGACCATTGCATCGGTGAATCCCAAACCAGTCATCCTCTCCTGAATCGCCTTCTCCACCTTCAGTCCGTCCAGCTGGACCTGCCTGACGACCTTCTTCCAACCCTTCTCCAGGATGCTCCTTATCCACTGAGAGATCTCGGTGTCCAGGAACTGCACATCGGACAGCGGATCGTGGGTACCCAGCTGCACTACGTTCCCCTCGTGGTCCGTGCCACCGCTGACATCAACGATATGAATCAGGGCCTTCGCCTGTCTGAGGTCGTCCAGGAACTTGTTGCCGAGTCCGCGGCCCTTGTGAGCGTCTGGAACGAGGCCTGCAACGTCCAGCATCTCGACGGGCACAAGCCGGGTCCCGTTCTCGCAAGGGGCGTTGTTCGGGTTGCACTCGATTCCCAGCTCCTCGTGGGGACACTTCGCCCTCACATAAGTGACTCCTCTGTTCGCTTCGATCGTCGTGAAAGGGTAGTCCGCGATTTCGGCGGGAGCTAGAGTTGCTGCGGAAAAGAAGGTCGATTTCCCGACGTTTGGCTTTCCTACAATCCCAATTTCCATCGGAGTAATGACTACTTCTTTCTCCGCCTTAAAGCTATGGGTACCAGGAGGGTGAAAGCGATGGGTGCGAGGATGTCCTGGAACTCTGGGATTCTCTCGAAATTGATGTCATAGTTCGTGCCTGTGCTCTTGAACCACTCCCAGGAGATGTAGCTCGTCGATGAGACGGAGTATATCGAGATCAGGTTGGTCTTCGTGCCGGGGTCTGACGTCAGGGAGATTTCGGTCCATGAGTCGCCATCCCAGACCCGACAGTATATCTGGTTACCGCGCACGTAGAAGGCGTATACGTCGTCATTCGTTGTGAGGAGGCTGAGGGTCGGATAGAAATTGTTTGGGTTGCCTGTTTCCGGGTCGGACGAGCCGTCCGTCCAGGATCCCGATGTCTCCTTGTACATATGCTGGATATAGCCATTCGAGTCCGAGTATATCAGATGAAGAACCTGCGATGAGTTCGCTACGACGGAGGGTCCCATCTTGTCCTTGGTTCCCGCGGTCGTGGCTATGCTTGCTTCGTTCGAGTCCCAGGAGGAAGTCCCTGCGTCATAGCCTCTTCCCTCTATGTTGCCGTCGGCATACCAGAC
>JAJISH010000006.1 GCA_022848825.1 Thermoplasmatota archaeon | reverse complement strand
CACAACGGGTTGATAGCCTGCAGCGGCTCAGTCACTGCCCAAGGAACCTCCACGATTCCTCTGACAGCGGTGAAGAATATACAAGGGACTACAACTACCTGCCGTTCACATGTAGTTTCTCGAGCCTCGCGGAGACCATCTCGGCCCACTCCCCGGCTCCCGGGCGTAAGCGGGGCAACATCGTCGCCCGTGCGGGTGCCGGAGACCGGTTTGCCGTGGCCTGCTCGGTCTACTCCACAGACTCCTCGAGCTCCCGTGTATAGAGTAGCGATGAGACCCTTTCTGAGAGGAACGTAATCAGGGATCCCAAGAGCGCGCCCACGAAGAACACGAAGGTCTCGCCTGAAAGGAAGGCCTCTCGGACCAGAACGAAGGTGAGGATGAGCCCGACCGAGATGATTGCGAAGACCACTGAGGTCACGATGAGTCCCGACCGGGCTTGAGCACGAGCCATCTGAAGGGTATGGCGCCTACCTCGGTCCAGTTCCTGATGGATGTGTCCAGCTACCCTGTCCATCAGGTTACCGACTTGCTCTTCATTCTCAACTATGAAGTTCGCCCAGTCCTTCTTGCCAGGTTCCGGTTCCGACATGCGATTCGCCTTCCTGTGTCCGAGAACCATACAGCCCACCGCGAAGGCTGTTTCCGAAGGCTACAACCAGGCAATCGAAGACCCCGCTTTCGCGGGCCGCAATTGCGGGCTTCCGGTCCCGGCCCCACGCGGTAGTTTGCCGTGCCCTCGCACAACGTCAACCATAAGGGCGTAGTACTCAGATAAGTGTAACTGGGGGAAACGTCACCATTGTCGGAGAAATATGACTTCGTAGGCTGTTGGCTGGATTACCCAGAGTCGGGTGTGGTGCAGAGCCTACCTGTGGCTTTGTCTGAACGGACAATTCTACTGCCGGGCACTCAGGGTGACATCCTTGGAATACCCGGAAGTCAAATCCTTCAGATATCTCCCGCCAGCCTTCTGAGAGTAGTTCTCTACGTGCCTTCTTCCATTGTTTGAGATTCATCTGGTAGAGGTGTCGGCACGAGGATAGTCCGACTCACTGGAGAAATAGGAGTTCCGAACCCAAACGGGTATGGATATCTCTGAGCCGTTTCCCAACCACTCATTAACTGTGACTCTATTCCGAGCTCCACAATCTTCCTCTTCAGGAGCTTCTGAACTTCCTTATCCTAGAGCAATCTTGAGACTCATCGAGATCCTGAGCGACTGTGCTTGTCTTCATCACTCGATCTTTCTTGTGACCATGCCAGCGATAGGTGAACCAGAGCTCAGCCCACTCAAGAAAGCGATGGACCAGATCATCTGAACGGCGAGGTATGTTCTGAAAAGAGCTCAAGGTTCTGTTCCAACGAAACTAAGGTTTGCTTGGGGTGTTGCTAGGAGGAAATTAGGTTGTTCGTAGGAATTTGCTACGTTTCCTACAAGGAAAAAAAGATGTACCAGGAAGAGCATTGGTTTCCCTGAAGGAGGCTTTCGTGGAAAACTTGCTAAGTCATTTGGTATGCGTTTCCTTGAGTAATTCCTATAGGAAGGCGAGGTCGTGGATATGAGCAAATACAGGGAAGAAGAATTCGTCTGTGGCATTTGCGGTTGGGATGCCAAAAAGAAAAGCAGGACGAAGAACCTGAGAAAGGCACTGTCGGGACACAAAAACAGCCTGCATGGGAGATACGGAGATCTAGGGGAACCCAGCAGAAGACGTGCGGAAGGTCCCGACAGAGGATTTAGGGGGATTGGCTCTATCGAAACAAGAGGAAGGAAGGCAAAACTTAGGGGCGAGCTGAGAATGCTCAAAATACGGATCCACAAACTCCCAAAAGAGAGCCGTGAGGATGCCGTGGTGGAGATTGAGGTAATCAACGAGCATTTGAGTGAGCTCGGCACTTCCAAGAATCCGAGCGAGGAGGACCTCGAGACGATTGAAATGATCATCGAGGATGACCTGAAGTGGGCGGTCGAAGCATACGAGAAGAAGATGAAGGAAGATCAAAGAAAGGAAGAGGTAAAGAAGGATTCCTCCGATCCCTTGGAGAAGCTACTCGATATCGAACTCTGGCAAATGAGGCTAGAGTGTTTCAAGTCGCGAATGGAGGAAGCGAGGGCAAGAAGAAGACACCCACGAGAGGATACACGGGAGGATAGTGGCGAAGAGAGAAGGACCCGGATCCTTCCAAGCGGCCAACCGGTGAAGATAACAGACAAGGACTATGCCGAGTGGTTGCTCCAGTACGAGAGCGTCCAGCCCAGGAGAAAGACAGAGAACGTCGCGGACAAAGTCGAGTTCATATGGTCAGACCCGAAGACTAGCCAGCCCGTCCCGATCAAAGTGAGTGCAGAAGCGTACTTGAAGTGGGCTCAAGGCTCTGGTTCGAACGCGTTCCCGAAATCCCACAGTAAACTTCCGAACTGGAGGGAATACTTGAGCGGAAGGTACCCGGTCAAGAAAGAAGCCGATTAGCTGTTCCTATGCCATTCCGCTTTCACTTAACCGCCTCAAGGGATGGAGCAAATTTCTTATGGACGGCTTGCATAAGTCTCAAAAAAGGGGAAGCAGGTGCTCGACAGAAAGATCGGGATAGTGGACCTATCGAGGAACAGCGTCAAGATTCTTGACATGCCCAAGGACATCCGGGCGAAATATCTTGGCGGGAGGGGGATCAACACCTACCTTCTGCACAAGCTCCTCCGGAAAGGGGTGGACCCGCTGTCCCCGAGCAACGTTCTGATTCTAGGGGCCGGACTCCTCACAGGGACGCTCGTTCCGAACTCTTCAAGGTTCAATGTCTCCACGAAGAGCCCTGAGACGGGGTTCCTGGGCGACTCCAACTGCGGCGGGTTCTTCGGACCCGAACTTCGATTCGCCGGGTTTGACCATCTTGTGCTCAGAGGGAAATCGAAGAAGCCTTCGTACGTGAACGTGCAGGACGGGGAGATAGAGATACGTGACGCCAAGGACTACTGGGGACTGGACACTTACGAGGTACAGATATCTTTGAGGAAGGACCTGGGAGATGTGGAATCGGTCGTCACTGGAGTGGCGGGGGAGAACAAGGTCCGAATGGCCTGCCTGCGAACCGGGGTCAAGAACGCCGCTGGAAGATGCGGAATGGGCGCCTTGATGGGCTCCAAGAACGTGAAGGCCGTCGTCGCTTCGGGAGTGAACGGGGTCGAGGTGGAGCACCCGCAGAGAATGCTGGAGCTGATGGAGGAGATCAAGGACTATCTGATGGGTTCTAAAATCACTCCGATTCTCGGTAGCCAAGGGACTCCGCTTCTTTATGAGGTCAGCAACGCCCTCGGGGCGATAAGGACCAAGAACAGTCAGCTGAACGTCTGGTCGGATTCTCTCAATGCAGAAGAGCTGGAACAACATGTGGAGAAGATGATCTCGTGCTCGTCGTGCTTCACGCACTGCAGGCACAGGAACACGTTCGGTGGGGAAGGACCCGAATATACGGCCGTGGGACTTCTGGGAGCGAACCTCGGTCTGGACC
>JAJISH010000059.1 GCA_022848825.1 Thermoplasmatota archaeon | reverse complement strand
GCGAAGGCAAAGGAACCCTTCAGCATGGGAAGGACCTTCCTGAAAGTGGATTCCAGATCCCCGGTATAGTTCTCCTCCAGCAAGTGGACGAAGGTCTCCGTATCGGTCTCGGACCTGAACTTGTGCCCCTTCTTGATGAGGGACTCCTTCAGCTCGAGGTAGTTCTCGATGATGCCGTTGTGGATGATGGCGATCTGGCCCTTGCAGTCGACGAACGGATGCGCGTTGACCTTGGTCGGCTTGCCGTGAGTCGCCCACCTCGTGTGCGCGATGCCGCAGGAACCGGAGATGTCGGGCATCGATCCCCTGAGGTCGTCTATCTCGCCCTTGTCCTTGTGTATCCTCAGCTTCTTGCCCACGATGGCCACGCCGGCAGAGTCGTATCCCCTGTACTCCAGCCTCTTGAGAGAATCCAAGAGCAAAGGGGCGGCCTTTCTAGACCCTGTGTAGCCAACTATACCGCACATACCTACACCACGAGGCTCTTGTCTGGAATGGTCCCTCTGAGGACCCTCATCGCGCTGACTCTGGACTTCGATCCCACGATCGATCCGGGGGAGGCGACGACGCCGTCCTCGCAGAAGACATCCTCCCCGAGGAAGGACCCGATGTCACCGACCTTGTGGAAGTCGCCCTCGACATCTATCGTCGCCGTCGACGAGCTCGAGGAGAACCTCGACCTCAGGAAGGCTCCTTCGCCTATGACGCAGTGCGAGATGTGGGAACCTGGCCCGATCGTGGCGTCGGACATGATGACGCTCTCCTCCACGACGGAGTTCGCAGAGACCCTGACGTTGTCCCCGACGCTCGTCGAGGGGTAGATGACCGTTCCGGGGCCTATCTCGCAGCCCCTCCCGATCACTACTGGACCCTGAATGTAGCTTCCCGACCTGAGCAGGGACTCCTCGCCGATGAGGACTGGCCCCTTGATCGTGACGTTCTTCTCGACCTTGCCAGCCTTCTCTTCCCCGATGTCCCTCAGGACGGTCTCATTGACCCTCAGTATGTCCCACGGGTACACGGCGTCTATCCACTTCCCGCTCGTGTGTACCGCGAGGACGTCGTCACTGCTCGACAGGTCTCTGACCACGGATGTGAGGTCGTGAACGCCCTTCCTGGAGTGCGATCTTATCCTGGTGAACGCATCACTGGACATGCGATAGATGCCCGTGCTTATGAGATTGCCGACCATCTCCTCCGGCTTCTCCATGATGTCCGCGATCTTCCCTGAGCGTATCTGGACAACGCCGTACTTCGACGGTATCTCGCTTTCCGTGATGAGCGCGCACGGAGACTCGTCCGCCGAGAGAAGGTCTTTGACGACCTTGGGATCGATCACGTTGTCCCCCGGAAGGACCACGAAGTCGCCCTTCACCATCTTGCTGGCGGCCAGCAGAGCATGGGCAGTTCCCAGCTGCTTCTTCTGAACCGCATAGTCGATGCGGGCCCCGTAGTCGCGTCCGTCCTCGAAATGGGTCATTATCCTCTCTTTCTTGTATCCCACGACCATGACGATGTCGTTTATTCCATTGGCGACCAGGGACCTCACGACGTACTCCAGGATCGGCCTGTTCGCCACAGGGATCATGACCTTCGGCTTCGAATATGTGAACGGCCAAAGCCTGCTTCCCTCTCCAGCGGCCAGAATGACAGCTTTCATTGTACCACTCGCATAAGAAACCCAGGTTCGATTTAACTCTTTTGTCCATTTTCTCAGGCACGGCTGAAAGGGCCACTTGTCCAGAGCCTTTGAGATAGAGGCAGAACGGTAGCTACAGTTTCAGTCTCGTGAAGTCTCTCAGTGTAATGAGTGAAGGATAGACAAGAAACGGTATGGCAAGCACGCCTATCGAGATGATCGCATCAGCGAAGATAGTTTGCTCATGAGGAGAGTGGAACACGCCGACGATGAGGACAACTAGGTCAGCTAACAGCAAGCCACAACCAACACCGAACATGAGCATATGGAACTTAACACTCACTCAATCCCTCACAGAGAGCCCATGACTTACACTCAGAAAAGCGTTTCCCAAGAGCCTTTGAGATAGGGGCAGGCCGGGGCTTACTACATACCCCTGGATCAGGGCAACTAGCTCCGCGAACCCCCACGGTACTTTCATATAACCGTGCTATAATGACCAAATCAGAGTGAATCTGGAGGAAACTTATGAAAGCGATTGTATGCACGAAATATGGACCACCGGAGGTCCTTCAACTGGAAGAGGTTGAGAAACCCACTCCTAAGGATAATGAAATATGCATCAAGATCCACGCGACCACAGCTACATCAAGTGACTGTATGATCCGGGGTTTTGACATTCCCATGTGGCACCCGCTCGGACTGATGATGCGAATTGCGTTAGGCTTTGGAAAACCGAGAAACCCAATCCTTGGTATGGTGGCGGCTGGGGAGGTTGATTCTATAGGCAATGATGTGAAACGGTTCAAGATTGGTGACCAGGTCTTGGCCTATACCGTCAAGTCACCTACCAAGACGCGATTAGGCACCTACGCCCAGTATATATGCGTGCCGGAAGACTGGCCAGTGTTGCCAAAACCGTCCAATCTGACTTATGAGGAGTCCGCCGCGATCCCCTATGGTGGAGAGCTAGCGATG
>JAJISH010000058.1 GCA_022848825.1 Thermoplasmatota archaeon | reverse complement strand
ACCAAGGCTGCAATCCCGACCATGATCACCACTGCCCGGATTGGTTTCCGTCTACTGCCTGCTTCGACGGCTCTCACGCTCGGTTCTTGAGGTTCTTCACTAGTTCCCGCCGCATTCCCTGCCAAGCTGCGATCCCTCAGGAGTCCAATCCACAATGAGATACAATATCCTTTCGCCAAAACGATTATGAACGCGCTGACGTATCCCCTCTTTCGGGAGGGAGAATGGAAGAAGGAGTAGTGCTCTTGGTCGCGGTATTGGCGATTGTCGCGGGGGTATTCGCCCCTGTCCTCCTCTACTCGTGGAGATACAAGAAGGCCCCGCCCGACAAGGCCATGGTCGTCTACGGCAGGAGTGCGAC
Organism: Thermoplasmatota archaeon; assembly: GCA_022848825.1. Lineage (GTDB taxonomy): Archaea > Thermoplasmatota > Thermoplasmata > RBG-16-68-12 > JAGMCJ01 > JAGMCJ01. Next base: position 3,063 of record JAJISH010000058.1, on the reverse strand, counting down.
CCTCACAGAGGGCTACCGCATAATCATCGGCGGGGCGAGGTTCATCGTGCCGGTCTTGGAGGAGTACGCGTTCATCCCGCTGGACGTCAGGAACCTCGAGCTCGCGATCAAGGGCGTGCAGACGAACACCGCTGCAAGAGGCGCCGAGGTCGACGTCCGCGCCATCGCGCAGGTCAAGGTCTCGAACGACCCCGAGCTTCTGGACGTCGCCGCCGGACAGCTGCTACACAAAACCGATGAGGAGATCAACGAGATAGCGGCGAAGGCGCTTGAAGGGCAGATCTATCACGTCTTCTCGGCACTCACGCTCGAGCAGATAGACGGTGACAGGGAGGGAACGGCGCAGCGGATCCAGGAGAAGGCGGCCGCGGTGCTCAAGGAGATGGGAATGGAGGTCAGGTCCTTCGCCATCAGGAAGATAGAGTGGGAGTGACCTCTCGTCAAGACGCCTCCGCGCCATCAAAAGGAATTAGTACACTGACGCTCATGCCGGCTCAGTCGGAAGGGTTGCACATGACAACTTGCACAAGTTGCGGAGGCGCTATTCAGGAGACCGACGTCACATGTCCCCGTTGCGGCGTGGCTCTCGCCCAGCAGGCCAAGGGGCCGGCCGAGGCGAGCTCGACCGCCAAGGCGGGGGGAGCGATAGGGGCCATGGGCTCCATCGCGATGTTCGTCCAGAACCTGATGATCGTCATAGGCCTGCTGCTCCTGGTGGTCTCCATCGGGGTCGTCTTCTCGGACCCGGGCGGGGCGTTCGACCAGGCGTTCGTGGGAGTGATTCTGATAATGTACAGCTTCTACGTCGACTACCTCGGTCTCGCGATAATAGGCGCCGGACTCGTGGTCCTCAGCGTGGGGCTGAGGAAGGTCGTCAGCGGGAAGACGATGGCGCTGGGCCTCACGGCCGGCATCATGTGCATACTGTGGGTCGTCCTCACGTACCTGTGGCGGATCTACTACCCGGGGGCGATGGCGGAGTCCCTCTCGATCCTGCTGGAGGACATAATGGGGCTCAGCAGCACCACGCCCGGCACGTTCGACACGATCATCGACCAGGTGCAGGGCATGATGTACACCTGGATAGGGGCTTCCGTGCTGCTGATCATAGCGTCGTTCGTCTTCGCGTTCTTCATCTCGGGCGTGGCGAAGGACACGAACTACCCGGGGAAGCTCAGGAGCTACTCCTGGCCCATCTTCACCATAGTCAACGGCGTGGGCACCATCCTCGTCGCGACGTTCGTGCTCGGCGCCCTGAACCTGAACTTCAACCCCATAGGGCTGTTGGCGGGCCTGTTCATCAAGGGCCTCGTCGTGCCCATCATCGCGCTCTACGTGTACATCTCGCTGCTGAGGAAGTTCCTCAAGCTGGGGAAGGTCACGGAGCACCCGGCGCCCGTGGCGTATCCCGCCGCCCCGCCGGCCCCGGCTTACTACCCGCCACCACCCGTCGCTCCAGCACCGCCCGCCGCTCCGGAGGAGGCCCCGCCTGTCGAGGAACCGCCCGCGGAGGAACCGGCCCCACCGGAAGAACCCGAGCCGCCCGTGGAGGAAGCTCCGCCGGAGGAACCTGGACCGCAGCCCGGGCAGGCATTATGCGTTTCGTGCGGTCAACCGCTGGTAGCGGGCGACAAGTTCTGCATGCACTGCGGGGCGGGCGCGAAGTAGGCGCCTGCGCTCCGCCACGGAAACCCGTGAGACCGCTCAACCGATAACAACAGCATCCTCGGCCCCGCGGAAATCGGAGTCCGTCGTGAGCAGCTTCTGGTCGATCGACCGCGCGCTCGCGAGGATGATGCCGTCCAGCAGGCTGAACTTGGACATGCCGTGCTCCCGCATTTCGCGCTTGATTCTGGAGCCCTCCAGACAGATGTCCTCGGTCAGGGGGATAACTCCCACGATGCCCTTCAGCCTCGAGATCCATTCGGACAGGTCGATGCTGTTCTCCAGGCACCAATCCGAGAGCTCTGCCAGCTGGAGCATTGAGATGAACAGGGGGTCGTCCTCGATCGCCTCGAGGATCCTCCCGAACATCTCGGACTCCCGTCTCAAGCGGAGGACCTCCACCACGATGGTCGTGTCAAGGAACATCAGAACCTTTCCCTCTTGTCCCTCTTGAATCGCGGTTTCCCTACGTACATACCGGCCAGTGCCAGGAGTCGCTCCTTCCTCTTGAGCGGAATCATCACCTTCACGTTGTCCCCTTGACCATAGCCCAGCTCGTCCAGTACCTCGGAGGGGATGATTATTCCGAGGGAGTTCCCAATCCTCCTCAGCTTGGCCTCGAAAGTGCTGCTCATCGGTATTTGTTATAACGTTATAACTAGATATAGTTTGCTCAAATGACACATCCACGTGGGGCTGTGACACCCGCCTAGGCACGCGTGCTCAATCACCCACGCCTCGTCGCCGAACTCGCAGTAGCATGTCAGGATGACCGCGTGTCCACTGAGCTACTGCCGTCTCGCAATAGCGCCTCCGTGCGAATCCGAGGGATCTAAACCGGACCGCGGCAAGTGCGGGTCGGCTCCTCCAGCACCTCGTACGGCTTCGCGCTTAGCTCGCTGAAAGCAGGGTGGTTCTTGACCTGCGCCGCGAGATCGCTCGCGAGGAACGTCTGCAGCGAGGATTCGTCCTCGAACAGATAGACGCCTCCCGCCTCCTTATCTTGTTCGTTCAGGGTCCAGACCTTCCACTGAAGGCCGGGGACGTTCGCGAACGCGTTGGCCAGGTCGCACGCCGCGGCCTCGTACTCCGCTCTCGGGATGTTGAATTTGAAACTTATCTCAAGTAGCTGCTTTGGCATTTCTTCACCTCCTCCCCTTCGGGCTTTGGGTACTTCTACGCGCCCCTCCTTGGCGCGGAGGACGCCTTGACGCATCCCCTCGGACAGGGATACATACACGGCGTTATAATGCTGTTGACGCCGTCGAACCTGGTCTGTTGGTGGATCCACGCGCCCATTCCCATGACGACGCTAGCACCCGTATTCCACCGCCCACGTCTCATCGCCGAACTCGCTGACGGCGCAGTACTCCGTGAGAATGACCGCGTGCCCGCTCT
>JAJISH010000057.1 GCA_022848825.1 Thermoplasmatota archaeon | reverse complement strand
TTGACCTTCTTCGTCGCCCGCAGAAGACTGCCCAGTCTGAGTGCGACCTTCATCGCCTCCTCGGGACTCTCTATCACTGGTCCTGTGGAGATCTCGACGAGCGGGATGCCAAGCCGGTCCAGCCTGTAGACGACGGAATCCTCCCTCTGCTCTATCTTGCGCGCGGCGTCTTCCTCCAGCCCGATCATCGGTATGGGTATGGTCTTGGAGCCGACCTCGAGTCGTCCGTTCATCGCCACCAGCGCGCTTCTCTGGAACCCGGCCGTGTTCGAGCCGTCGATGACGATCTTCCTCATGAAGTGTATCTCGTCCACGGGTTTCGCGCCAAGCAGCAGCGCCATCTCCAACGCGACGTCTATGGCGGCCTCGTTCCCCCTGTGCGGCGGCTCCTCGTCCGCCTCCACGAGACACGTAGTTCCCAGCGGCTGGTAGATGAACTTCAGCTTCTTGCGGGCCTCCTCGATCGCGGCCCTGTCCACCTCGCCGAGCTCGCTCTGCGTCGGCCTGAGCCTCCTCATGAAGCTCCCACTTGTATCCTCTCTCAACTCGGAAGGACAATCACAGAACAGCTTGTTCGTGTCAACCTGCTGGTGGATCTCCAGCCCCACCTTCAATCCGAGACCGGCGTAGTCCATCTATTCACTGTACTCCTCCAGCTTGATAGCCGGGTTTATCTCCCCTCTCAGATTCGTCGTCATGAGCTCTCTGGCCTCTTCCATGTCGCTCGTCTGACCGAGGACCCACATCAGCTTGATGAACGCTGTTTCTGGAAGGATGTCCTCGCCCGGTATCACTCCCGCGAGGAGCAGGTCCCTTCCCGCCGAGTAGACGTTCATGTTGACCCTTCCGTACAGGCACTGGGTGGTCATCACAACGGGCGTGCCCGCCTGGATCAAGGACTCGACCTCCGGGAAGAGGCTTGAGGAGACATGACCGAGACCCGTTCCCGCTATGACGACGCCCCTCGCATCCTTCACCATCGATCTGAACAGCTGGGTAGGCAGTCCAGGATAGAAATAGACGAGTACAACGTCGTCCTCCATGTCAGCCTGAATCTTCACCGGACCCGAGGACCTCGAGCGGTGCTCGTCCAGCCACTCCGTTCGACCGTCCTGGTGAACGCTTCCGAGAGGCTTCTGGTTGATGCTCATGAAGGCGTCCCTTCTGCTGCTGTGCATCTTCCTCACCTTCGTGCCCCTGTGAATCGTGCATAGGCTGTCCGAGGTCTCGCCGTGCATCACGACAACCACCTCACCCAGATCCTCTTTGGCCAGTCTGGCCGACGAGGTCAGGTTGAGGAACGCATCCGAAGAGGGGCGGTCCGATGACCTCTGCGATCCGACGAGGATCACGGGCCCGCTCAGGTCGTCCAGCATGAACGAGAGGGCCGCCGCTGTGTAACCGAGCGTGTCCGTCCCGTGTGGCATGACCACGCCGCTCGATCCCGAATCAAGCTCAGCCGCCGCCTCGCCCGCGAGCTTCTTCCAGTTCTCCGATGTCATATTCTCGCTGAACATGCTATACACCACCTTCGCCCTAACGTTACACAAGTCCGCAAGCTCCGGAACGGTGAAAACGAGGTCCTTTGCCTTCTCGGCCGGAAACACCGCCCCGGTCCTGTACTCGACGTACGAGGCTATCGTCCCACCTGTGCCCAGGATCGAGACCGTTGGCTTGCTGGCGTCCGCCACATATTCGGCCTCCGCCCTCTTGCCCTCCTCTCTCCTCTGCACGAGCCGGACCTTGCACAGGTCATCGACTTCGATCCCGATGTTGTAGCCATTGTCGAGCTTCAGAGTGAGGATGTCCTTCCCGCTGAACTCGACATGGGGCATCACTATCCCTTTGAAGGAGTCCTTCTCCCGGGTGACCTCGATGTAGTCTCCCACGACAGCCCCGGCGCCGTCCAGAACACTCTTCACAACCCCCTCGTACTCCATCGGTCTGCGTAAATGCTTCGTGTCTTAATTCCTTTTTGGCAAAGCTTATGCGTTTCCCCTCGATTCCATTGACGATGACGCCCAGGGAGATCCTGAACGAGCTGAAGTGGCGGGATGACAGGGACCTCGCCAAGGCCAAGGTCTGGTACGAGCACAGAGGCGCGGAGAGCGGCTACGTGGTCATCAGCGGCGCGGAGATAACCGAGCTCGAGAGGGGGTACTTCACGACGATCCAAGCGCGGATTCCGATCTACAAGATCTTCCGGATCGAGTACGAGGGAGAGATCATCTTCGAGAGGCACCCAGAGGAGAATCCGTGAGTTTATATAGCGTTGTGAATGTCTGAGGGCAGGCCAGAACAGAGTCGCCGAGAAAGGTGGTGAAGATATGAATGGCACGTCCAAGGATGAAGAGAAGAAGGAAGTGTTGAAGAACATCATCAGGAGATTGCACAAGGGAGAGGATCCCGATGTCGTGAAGGCGGAGTTCAAGGAATTCCTGAAGGACGTGACGCCGGTCGAGATCTCCAAGATCGAGGAGGAGATCATCAAGGAAGGCATGTCCACCGATGAGGTTCACGGGTTGTGCGACGTCCATCTCGCCATCCTCAGGGAGTCGCCTGAAAAGGAAGAGCTCGTGGCCCCGCCAGATCACCCGATAGGCATCCTCATGGGAGAGCACAAGATCCTCCTTGAGTACGCCAGTGAGCTGGGCATCGTCGCCAAGGACCTGAGGGGGAAGGGAGACCTCGACTCGGTCGCTGACGAGATCAAGCACCTTGACCACATCGCGCATCATCTTCAGGATTCCGAGAGCCACTACGTGCGCGAGGAGAACGTTCTCTTCCCGTACCTAGAGAAGCACGGGATAAAGGAACCGCCCGCCATGATGTGGATTGAGCACGACAAGATCAGGGAGATCAAGAAGGGCCTGTTCACGGTCCTCGAAACGCGAGAGGGCGTGGCCTTCGAGGAGTTCGTCAGCAGGCTCAGCGATGTCGCAGCATCGCTGGCGGACATGCTTTCTGGTCACTTCTACAAGGAGAACAACATACTCTTCCCGGCCGCGATGCAGGTCATGGGCGACGCCGAGTGGAAGGACACGAGGCGACAGTTCGACGAGCTCGGCTACTGCTGTTTCACTCCAGAGCCCGCCAAGATGGCGATTGAGGAGGTCGAAGAAGCACCCAAGGTCGAAGTGGAGGGGTTGATCGACATCGGAACGGGCCAGCTCTCAAGGGAGCAGGTCGAAGCGGTTCTCAACACGCTCCCCTTTGACATAACGTTCGTGGATGACAAGGACACGGTTCGCTACTTCAGCGAACCAAAGGAGAAGATCTTCCCAAGAACGAAGGCGATCATCGGTCGAGAGGTGCAGAAGTGCCATCCGGAGAAGAGCGTACATGTCGTAAACCAGATCGTGGAGGAATTCAAGAGCGGGGAGCGGGACGTCGCAGAGTTCTGGATCGAGGTCAAGGGCAGGATGATTTTCATACGCTACTTCCCTGTTCACGGCAAGAACGGGGACTACATCGGATGTCTGGAGGTAACCCAGGACATCACGGACGTCAAGAAGATAGAAGGGTCGAAGAGGCTGCTCTGACATCGGCCCCAAGAAGCACACTTCACAACAATCTTATACAAACCCCGCATACCAAGCAGACAGGAGGCGGGGGACATGCCATTACAGGATGCGAAGTTCCTGGAGACACTGAGGGCTCACAAGAGAATGATAGTCTACGGGACTAGCTTCCTGATGCTCATCACCGTAATCGCATTGCTGGCCTCCGTCGGGGCGGATCCTTGTGCGGATTGCCACGAAAGCTCTGGAGTGCTTTTGGGCATAATCGATGACTGGGAAAGCAGCGAACACGCCGACGAGAACGTCACCTGCATCAGTTGCCACGGGGCGAGCGCCTCCGATCCCGACGCGATATCCCACAACGGATACACGATAGCTGTCGTCGTCACGCCCGAAGATTGCGGGCAGTGCCATGCAACAGAGGCCCAGCAGTTCGGACAGAGCCTTCACTCGCTCGGTGCCGTGTACTACGAGTACCTGTTCAGTGCGGAGAAGCTGCCATTCCTCGAAAGCCAGATCGAGGGCGGGTTCATTATAGTCGAGGGCGAAGAGGTGATCGACGCGGGCACCCTGAGGGGATGCCTGTCCTGTCACGGCACGAACATGACGGGCAAGACCACCGAGGACTTCAGGGTGTGGCCTAACAACGGTATCGGACGGATCAACCCGGATGGCAGCAGGGGGAGCTGCTCCGCTTGCCACTCACGACACACGTTCTCGATCGAGGAAGCACGTCACCCCGAGACCTGCGGACAGTGCCACATGGGTCCTGATCACCCGCAGATAGAGATCTACATGGAATCCAAGCACGGGAACATCTATGCCGCCGAGGGCGAGAGCTGGAACTGGGGGGAGGATGAATGGCAGGCGGGCGTGGACTTCCGCACTCCCACCTGTGCCGCATGCCACATGTCGGCCGCCTCAGGGGTGCCGGTGACGCATGATGTCAGTTCAAGGCTGAGCTGGGAGCTCGAGTCCGCGATCTCCCGCCACACGGACAACACCGCCAATAGCCTCGGGTACAGCATCAGCGACGGCACGAGCTGGGAGGTCAAGCGCGACCGGATGAAGGCCGTGTGCGAGCAGTGCCACTCCACGACCTGGGTGGACAACTACTACGAGCAGGCGGACATCGTTGTCGAGATCTATAATCTGAAGTACACCGAGGCAAAGGCGATAGTGGACGAGCTGCGCGAGGATGGCCTGCTCACGGACGAGAGTTTCGACGAGCCCATCGAGTTCAAGCTGTACGAGATGTGGCATCACGAAGGGCGCAGGGCCAGAATGGGCGCCTTCATGATGGGACCGGACTACGTGCAGTGGCACGGCTTCTATGAGATGCTGCAGGACAAGATCGAGATAGAGCACATGGCGGACGAACTGCGGGCCCAGGAGCAGCAGGATTTGAAGGACGCCGAGACCGCAACATGGCTCAACGCACTGATAGGCATAGTCCTGCTGGAGACGATAGCGATGGCCGGGCTTCTGTTCGCGTACGTGTCTCAGAGGAAAAAGAGCAAAGAGTAGCTCGAAGAGGAGCGGCTCAGACGAGCTCGTAGGTCAGTCTCTCCCTATCCGCCCCTTTGCTTCTTCTGCCCAGTACGTGCACTTTGCCGAGCTCGGAAGTGTTCCTCACGTGGGTCCCGCCGCACGGGCAGATGTCGAAGTCCCCTATCTGGATGACGCGCAACCTTCGTATCGACTTCGGAATGAGGTCCATGATGTATCGCTGCTTTCCCATCTTCTCTTCCAGAACGTCCCTGTCCTCCTCGTAGATGGAAACGGGTATGTCCTTGGAGATGACGTTGTTGCAGGTCTCCTCTATCACCTTCAGGTCGTTCTCCTCGAACGAGACCGGGTGGAAGTCTATCCTCGAGCGGTTCCCGTGGATCTGGTTGCCGACGGTCCTCGCCTCGAACAGGTCATAGACAACGCCGGAGACGACATGCTGGGCGGTGTGCATCCTCATGAGAGCGTATCTCCTCTCCCAGTCGAGCTCGCCGTGAACATCATCTGCCTCCGGGACAGGGTCCACGAAGTGCCTCACCGTCCCCTTGTCCTTCTTGACCTTCCGGACCGAGCTCTCTCCGCCCTCCCATCCGAGAACGCCCTTGTCCGTCGGCTGACCGCCCGCTTCTGCGTAGAAGGCCGTCTTGTCGAGGACAACGTAGTCCTCTCCCCGTTTCACGACCTTCGCGTCGAACTCCTTGATGTAGTTCGACTCGGCATCCTTCATGTAGAGGATCTCTGTCATGCTCCCCCTCATCCGAATCTGAAGTGTACTCCATGACCCCCTCTGGGGTAGTTCCACTTGATGGCTCCCCTTCCGATCTTGTTGCACACAACCAAGCACGCCCCGAGTTCCAAACACCCGTCGATGTTGTACACGAGCTCGCCCTCCTCCCACGTGTAGACCTTGGCCGGACACACGTAGAGGCACGGTTTGGGCACGCAATGCTTGCAGAGCTCGGTGTCCACCTCGATGAAGGGCTCCTCGTCAGGCTCGAACCTGTCCAGGCCGAGGCGCTCGTCGACGCTGAGCGGTTTTTCGGCGGTCGGCTTTCGCGGGGCAACCATCGCTAGTCTCGATGTGCCGCGATTTTATAAAGTTATTCCCGTGGTAGCGGTCAACAACAAGCGGATGGTAAGGTTCTTAATTGCCCGAGTTTTACCTAGGCCCAAG
>JAJISH010000056.1 GCA_022848825.1 Thermoplasmatota archaeon | reverse complement strand
CTCTTCCTTTTCCTTGCCAGACACTCTCTTCGCTTCATGGAGAACCTGGGCCGAAAGACCGGGAGGTTGACGATGAGATGGCAATGAAGGAGAACCTCAGGACCCTTCTCGGGGCCGGTTGGCTCGGCTGGCAGATGGAGGCCAACTGGACCGATCCGTTTCTGTTCTTGGTTTACTCTGTAGCGAAGCCTGTCTCTGGTGCCTTGATCCTTGTCTTCATGTACATCGTCATCCTCGGTGGGGTCGCCACTGAAAGCACGGCATTCGCCTACATATTCCTGGGAAACGCTTTCTTCATCTATGTGGGGCAGGTGCTCTTCGGTGTGACCTGGGTCATCCACGAGGACAGGGAGCACTTCCAGACTCTGAAGTTGATATACATATCACCGATCAGCTTCTACTATTACATCATAGGTCGAGCGGGAAGCAAGATCCTCATCGCGACGATAGCTGTCGTGGTCACACTGCTCTTCGGTATCTTTGTCCTGGGCATCCCCGTGGACGCGTTCACGATGGACTGGGGCCTTCTTGTCCTCTGCTTGACCGTGGGCATGACATGCCTGGTCTCCATCGGCATCGCCCTGGCGGGGATAACCTTCCTGACCGCCAAGCACAGCGGGGGTATCAACGAAGGCATCGCGGGCCTATTCTACGTCTTCTGCGGCGTCGTTTTCCCCATAACTCAGCTTCCCGCGTGGGGTCAATCCCTTGGATATGCCATTCCAGTGACATACTGGCTGGAAGCGATGAGGAAGGCCCTGCTCCCCGCACAACAGCTGCAAGGCACGGGGCTACACGGCATCGAGAACTTCTGGCTGGTCGCACTGCTGGCGGTCTCAGCCCTGTTCTTCTACTTCCTGTCAATACTCATTTTCAGACTGGGCGACTACCTCGCTAGGCGGGCGGGAAAGATCGACATGACTACCGCCTACTAGACTTCTCTCTCAGATAGGGCATCCTCATTATATGGCCACATTCTCCGCACGTTATCGTAATCCTTGAACTCCGGAGCCGCACCCTGCTGTTCTCGGACGGGAGCAGGAAGGAGCCACATTTCCGGCAGAACCTTCTCTTCAGGGCCGAAGGGAAGGGCGTGTTGTACCTCATGCCGATGCGCCTTGCCAGCTGGACGTACCTGTTCGACCTTCTCAAGTTGCCCCGGAGGGCCTCCTTCTCGGCCTGCCGGAACAGGATCAGAATCCGCTCACGCGCGATTCTCCGCTCGAGACCCTTCTTCCTTCTTCTTGCCATCGTCAGCTAGGGATGAACACCTACTAGCAAATATGATTTAGGCTATGAGATATTACCGACTATGATGAAATCGAGAGTGGGGAAGATATTCCGAAATGCCGGGAAGGGCATCGACTGCATTGTGTTCCTGAACGGAACCGAGCCGTTGCACGACATGACGTTCTTCTACATTACTGGGTTCACATCAGGCCTCTTCGAGGGCAGCGCCGTTTTCACTTATCCAGACAAATCGCTGAGATTGGTGACCTCGCTCCTCGAGCAGGAGAGTGCGAGAAGGGCGGACTTCCCCGTGAGGATATTCAAGAGCATCCAGGAGAGGGAGAAGATGTTCAAGTCCTCACTGCGGGGTTGCAGGAAGATCGGAGTGAACCCGCCAGAGCTCACGTATCGGAACTACCTGCTTCTCAAGAAGCTCGTCCCCAAAGCGGAGCTCATCGACGTGTCCGAAGCCGTGATGAAGGCCAGGGTCGTGAAGGACAGGAAGGAGATCGCAACGATAAGGAGGGCGTGCAAGATCTCATCCGAGGTCGCCAAGGAGATCATCCCGTATATCGCCGCTGGAGTGAAGGAGTACGAACTCGCGGCGAGGATAAACTTCCTGATGCAGAAGAAGGGAGCGTCTGAACCCGCGTTCGAGACGATACCCGCCTCGGGGCCGAACTCGGCGGAGGCGCACTACACGGCAGCGGACAGAACGGTTCAGAAGGGGGATTTCGTCCTCTTCGATTTCGGGGCCCGCTACAAGAAATACGTCTCGGACCTGACCAGGACCTACGTCCTGGGAAAGGCGAAGAAGAAGCAGAAGGAGATGTACGAGATTGTTCTGAAGGCCCAGAGAACCGCCATGAGGAGAATACGGCCAGGGGTGAAGGCATCAACGGTACACAATGCAGCCGCGAGGATGATAGACAAGACGAAGTACCGGGGCAAGTTCACCCACGGGCTCGGTCACAGCATCGGGCTGTCTGTCCATGATGGGATGGGCCTTGGTCCGTTCTCGGACTTCAAGCTCGAGAAGGGAATGGTCTTCACCGTTGAACCAGGGATATACGTTCGCGGGTATGGTGGCGTTAGGATCGAAGACGATATCGTCGTAACGAAGGGCGGCTGCGAGTCTCTTACGACGGCCGACCGCAACTTCATCGAGATTTAGGCCTGGAACTCCTGCACGATTCTTGGCGGGAAGCGCCCCGTCTCGATATCCTTGATTATTCGGGCGACGGTCTCCCTTGCCAGCGACACCTGCTCTTCAGTTATCCAACCCTTCTCGATAGCTTCTTGGAACTCGTCCTCATCGAGTATTTCGTACCGCATGTCAGGCAGGACAAACACGTCGATGTACAGATCGACGATCTCATACCCTCCCTCGACGCGAGAAGGCTTGGTGTTCACGTTGCAGAAGTAGCCCGTGAGGTTCCCATCCTTGTCTCTGACTACGATGATCTCAAGTGGAGGGTCGAAGAACTCGAACAACAGGGCGCGATAGCCCTCTGCCACGACTTCCTGACCGTGTACGGTCAACGGTCTTCTGAAATCGATGAAGTCGAACCGCGTTATGACAAGGTCCCCTCGGTCCTCGACCAGTTCCTGTTCGTAATCGAATGTCTCGCCGTGAGGCCTGATCACTCTGACAAGCACGATCCACCAACACATTCTCGACTATAATTACTCGACCGGTGGCTCTTCCTTCTTCCTGCGCCTGACGAGCACGAGCACAACCACGAGGGCCGCAACCACTATGAGCGCTATCGCCGCATACAAGATGTAGTCGAATCCCTCGTCGTCTCCTACATCTTCCACGGGTGGATGGCTGTGCGGATCGTCGGGGTCGGTCTCGTTCTGATACTCGACGAGGTTGGAGAATCCATCCCCATCCAGATCTTCATCGGCATCGGAGGGATCCAAGGGATCAAGAGAATTCGAGTGCTCCCAACCATCCGGCATCGTGTCCTCATCGGTGTCGTTGGACAGCGGGTTCGTCCCGAGTCCATCCTCCATCTCATCGGACAACCCATCATCGTCATCATCCAGATCGCTGAAGTCTGGCTCACCGTCTCCGTCAGTGTCCAGGGTATCTCCCTCGAAGACCTCCGTATGTGAGAGGCTCATATCGACGCTCCTGTTGTGGTACGCGAAGAACAGAGTGGGGTGAGTAACCATCACCATCGTGGCGTTGTTCACTCTCACACCGTCTTCGTAGGTCTCGTGGGCAACCGTGATGTCTCGCAAGTATCCCTGGACGTCGGTGACGTTGGAGAAAACAGATACACCGTTGTCTGTAATCTCAACGGTGACATTCTCGACTGGATCCGACGTCTGGTGCTCGATGGTGTGGACGGTCAAGTAGTTCCTAACGAGAAGATGACAGGCTGGACAACCAGATCCCGCGGAGACCTTCCCGCCAAAAGTGGAGTTGACCACGACCAGAGCAGAACCCGACTCGAGGAAGAAGTCCCTCAACCCCCCACTTATCGTCGAGTTGTAGAAAGTCGCGTCACCTTCGTAGGCGTACACGCCATCATCCACACCCGATATGTTTGCACCTTCGATGGTGCCAAACGAAACTCCGAGTCTCAGGCCGACAATGCTGCCTTCCGAGACATCGCCTAGGGACTGAACATTGGTGAAATCCAGGTGGAAGCCCACCTGCTCGTTTGCCCGGGCGACATTCATCCTGCTGATCAAGAGGCCGCTGCCATAGGAGTAGTATCCAGCTACGTTATTGATGGCGGTGTTCGCAATCAGGACGGGCTGCGAAGCAAAGGACCGCAGTCCATAGGTGTTGTTCTCCAGCGTGTTGTTGTAGATAAGCGAAGTTGAGACTTCCAGTCGTATCCCGTGAGTATTGTTCATGAAGGTGCTGTTCTGGATTGTAACGTTCGTGTTCCGGACGTATGCACCGTTTTCCGTGTACGCGACCCTCACGTAGTTGAATACTGACGACTCACTGCCGGTGTCGAAGTACACGCCTTCCCAGTCCCCCTTCTGGGGCGCCGGGGAGTTCGACGTGAAGACTATCATTTGGTTCCACGAGCCCTGAGCGACCAAGGTTCCTGCAACAGAGAGCCTGGTTCCATTGTCAAATGCGATAGTCGCTCCCGGATCGATGGTGAGCGTCGCGTTAGCACCGACGATCAAATCTCGCTTGATGACCCTCGCGGAAGAGTTCCAGTGGTCGTCCACGACCTCGAAGGACACATTGTGGTAGAACACATCAGGAGGTTGCGTATAGCTCGCGTTGACCCACCACGTCCCAGTCTGGTTGACGGTGTAATTGCTTCTTGCGAGTCCGCCGTCGTCAGGATCGGATGCCACTGTATAGACGAGCGAACCGCCAGGGTCGTACCACTGGAAATCCACATCCAAGAGTGCATCTGGCGGCGATCCCGTGAAGTTCAGCAGCGCACCCGCCACGACCTTGGATTCGTTCACATGATCTGAGACGACGGTCACGACGTCGCTTACGGTAACAGCTGCTCTGACGTTGACGCCGGTGAACGTGCTCGTGACAAGGATTGCCATGATGGTGATGGCAACGCGGCTTTTCATATGACCAAGACCATGGTTCGCACTATTTATTCGTTTCCTGAATGGCCACTATCAGCTAGAGGTCAGGCCTACTTTCGCCCTGGAACGAGTCCCCAGTAGCCAATGCTGTGCCCGTACTCGTTGTTCAGGTGGTCAGCTATCTCAGTGGCGGCCCCGTACTCGCCGTTATCGTACAGGTCCATCAGGTGGTCCAGCGCTTCCGAGGCCGTCATCGAAGTGCCGTCGGGGAAGGTAACAACATCATCGGAACCTACAGTCCCGCTGTCGATGTTGTATTCCCAAGCTGTGATCTGAAGCAGGGCCAACTCCCCCTGGTTGGCGCCTCTGCCTCCCCCTCCTCCCCCCTTGGGACAGATATTTCCTTCCCCGACCGTAATCGTGGTCGTTACGGTGGTCGAGCCACCAGGATCATCATCGGTTACAGTGAGAGTCACGACGTAAGTTCCAGGTGAGCTGTAGATATGAGTCTGAGTGTCCTGGACACTGAGTGGCGGAGTAGTTCCTCCGAAGTAGGGCTCGTACGGGCTCGGATATGGATCGTTAGGCGGCACTCTGGAGGGGTCGTAGTAGTAGGTCGTGGTCGTGACGTTGCTGCCGTCTCCCCAATCCCACGTGAATGTCAGGTCATCGCTACCCGGATCCGTTGCCGATCCGACGAAGGTCAAAGGCGCACCTACGAGTGCCCCGATGTTTACGTCGACGATCCAAGGCTCCACGTGTATGAAATGCTCGCTGTCCCGCTCGATGGACTGCTGCACGTTGAAGGTGTGGTGGATCTTGCACTGTCCACCCTCCGCGTAATCCAGGATTATCCAGACGGGATTGGCTCCCCACAGCTGTCCGTTGATGGGCTGATCGCCCATTATCGCGTCGTTGAGATCCTCGTACGGATCGTATGTGACCACCGCGGTGTAATTGACGGAGTCACCCGCATCCAGGCGGATCGTGATACCCTGGTCCCCAGAGCTTGGATTGAGCATCGGGTCTCCAGGCCACCTCTCTACCTCGATGTTGGCGGCTATGTCATCGTACTGGCCGGTCTCCCTGTCGTAGTTCTCGTAGAGAGTGAGTTCCACATTGTGCCACTTCTCTCCAGCGACTCTCAAGAAGATCGTGACCTCGATGTACGCCCCCTCTATCGTCGTGGTCGGGTCCACGTTCAGTACGTCCACGTAGCCAAAGGCCGTCCCTGTCAGGCCATCATCATCCGTCACGGTGAGTTTCACTTCGGTGTAGTAGTCATCGTACCAGATGAACGTCACGATCGGGCCAGTAGCGTCGACATCATTGTCGTAGATACCATCACCATCACTGTCGACAAACATGTCGAGGTCCCATTCGTAGCTGACTATCGTGCCATCAGGGTCGGACGAACCGGACCCGTCAAGTGTGACCAGGTCGCCCTCGTAGATTGTTTCCGGGGTTATGACGATATCCGGTATCGGCGGCTCCTCGTCCTCGGGTAGCATTGCCGATGAAATGAATGTCAGATCATGACCGTTCGGGGTCTTGTAGTCGGCAACTGGGTCGAACGCGTCGAAGTGGATCTCGAAGTACTCATCCGGATCCGGGCCCAGCGTCACTGTCGTGTCGAGTCTTACGGTAGTCTTGCCAGGAAGCACCTCAGGCTCGTAGAAGTATATGTCCCAGATTGCTTCGTCTCCTGAGTATACATGATGCTTCCCTCCCCAGGCCTCATCAAACGGGTTGAACTCCGTGTCCCCGAAGTCAGGGAGGTATGAGGTTTCACCCTCAATGTCGATGCTCACAAAGTCATCCGATGTCGTCCAGTTGTGAATGGCAATGGCGATTCTCAAATCGGTGAGATCATCATTTCCTCTGTTCTCGACAATCATCTCAAATGTGCAGACAACATCTGGGCCAAAGTCACAATAGGTGACCCATCCACCGGCTTTCCAACCTCCACCTTTCGCTCTTTCGCCAGGATCAGCGTTCAGCCAGATGTGGGCACCACCGCCCGCAAGAGCTGCCGGGAGCAGGGACACAATCATCATAGAAGCGCAGGCTAGAGCTATAGTTCTCTTCGCGTACTCTCGCAGTTTTCCACCTTCCTCCAAACCCCGAGAGGCCGTGTTCGCGCCGAGTTGGAGCGCGCGTGTGGGCAAAAAGACGCCCCTCCTCGACGCCTCGTTGGACAGCCTCCCCCTTTTTTGGAAGTTTATGTAGTTCACGAATTGACCTGGGAGGTATATAAATGCGGACTGGAAACCATCCTGAATGATACCACATACCAGGCCACGTACCACGCGGTTGAAATCTGGATCGAGGCATAGAAGCCCAGTCTCGCCCTTCCGGCAATGCGAAAGTAATATATTCAGCCTAGCCAATCATTAACCAAGTGTGGGCATGAGATATCGAGCACTTCTAGTCCTGACAGTCCTTGTCATCCTTTCCAGTCATGCCGTGAATGTGTCAGCGGTGGATGTGATAAACGTCACAGTGACCATGGATCGCTCCACTTTCTATGTCAACAAGTCAACCGCCACTGCAACAGCAGTCTTAGAGTACACGGCGGGTCCAGCGAAGGATATCGGTGATGTTAGTTTCACCTGGTTCAGACCAGATTGGAGCATAGCCGCCATCAAGATAGACACGGCAAAGGACGATGCGAACGCCACAAGCAACATAACCGTCGACATGGTCGGCACATGGCACG
The DNA here is from genome assembly GCA_022848825.1 of Thermoplasmatota archaeon. Lineage (GTDB taxonomy): Archaea > Thermoplasmatota > Thermoplasmata > RBG-16-68-12 > JAGMCJ01 > JAGMCJ01. The sequence goes on along the minus strand of JAJISH010000056.1, from coordinate 1,878 downwards.
TGAACGCCACTTACGTGAACCAAACAGACCAGTTCGACAACGTGTCATTTGAGGTGGATAGCGCTGGTGACGTCGTCGTTGTTTCTGACATGGTTCTGGTGCTGAACGCCCCCTATTTCGAATTGGGTGAAACGGTTGTCGCAACTTCGGTTCTTGATTATGTAGGGAATGTCAGTCTCTTCATGTCAGTCGATTTCACATGGATCGACTCCTCGAGCGCAGTTGTGAGGTCGATGAATGTTGTTCCCAATTCAACTGGTGTCGCGATAGATACCTGGGGATCCAACAGCGTAGGCCCTTTTCTCATATATGCGAACTACACCGGAGACGCACCGGTCTCCAGGTCGGTCAGCTTCGAGGTTTTCCCCACGAGGGTGAGGACCTGGCACAATTTCAGTGTCGTCGTGGATGAGGTCTGGGACTTGGCTGGAGAGCCGTACGGTGTCTGTGAGAACATCACAATCGAGGCGGGATCGACGCTCACGATTGAAGCGGGCGTCACCGTGAGGTTCTGCGAAGACACTCACATGACCGTGGAAGGCGCGCTGGTCTCCGATGGATCTCTGGATTCTTTCGTGAACTTCACCGCATTCGGCTTCTTCCCGCCAAAGGGTTACTGGGACGGTATCATCGTGAACCCCTCCAGCGGAAGCTCCAGTAGCATCACCCACTCCCGCGTGAGCTTCGCATCAATCGGCATGCTGATAACCTCCGCAAGCCCAACCATCGAGAGAAGCTCGTTCGAGAATACGAGCATCGCGGCCATCCAGTTCGACAACGCCACTGCGAATGTTGAGTTCAACTCGTTCGACAACGTCGGCAGAGGGATCTCCGCATCGGCTTCGGACATCGGGATGAGGTTCAACACATTCTCCAACGTCACGATGGGATTGGCCCTGATCGACTCCAACGCCACGCTACACGGAGACACCATCTTCAATTCGACATCATTCGGAATCCACGCCTTCAACAGCTCCATCTCCGCTTCCCAGATCAACATCTCACTCTCCGGCGGTAGCGCGATCAGACTGCAGTCCCAGTCGCATGCGATCATCGAATCATCTGTCATTGAGAACAGCTGGTACGGTGTCGATGCCTACTCATCGACCTTCTACGTGAACGAGAGCGGCCTACTCATGAACGACAACGCCGTCAGGGCGAACGACGGGCAGGGAGACCTGGTCAACACGAGCATCCTCAACTCCGTGGACTTCGACTTCATCTTGGAAGGTGGAAGCTTGGTGACCGCACTCAACTGCACGCTCAATGACAGCAAGGTCCAGGTGCTTCCGGCTTCGCGGCTCACAGTGAAGTACTTCCTGGATGTGCAGGTTGCAGACGAGGGCACCGGGGATCCAATCGGGAACGCCTTTGTGGAGATCCTGGATGATGGCTCCAGTGTCTTCTCTTCGAGGACACCTTCGAGCGGCAGGGTCAGATGGATTCCCGTCACTGACAGGATATTCGACGGAGCCGACACGCCAACAAAGCACAACATTACGATCAAGATCAGAAAGGATGGATACGACGTCGTGGAGCCCGAGAGGACCGTCAATATGTCCATATCCCGTCTGGAGGTTTTCCTCGCTACGGAAACCATTCGGGACATATGGGAGGAGGTTCTCGATCCGTTCTTCATGCTAATACTCCTGATCATCATCGCGACCGTGGTCGCTGTCGCTATCTTAGTCCGAAGGAGGGGAAAGGAGGAGGAACCTGTCCTCGAGGAGAAGATCCGAAAACCCTCTGATTACACTCTCAAGAAGGGCACGAGCTATCTTGTCGCTGGGGAGAAACCCGACCTGGCCTTCGGCATATTCTCGAATGATATCAAGGACGGAGCCAGCGGACTGTGCGTCACGAGAACGTATCCCGACG
>JAJISH010000055.1 GCA_022848825.1 Thermoplasmatota archaeon | reverse complement strand
TCGGTGAAGCAGGGGATACTGGACATATTCGGCCCCAGGATCGGAGACAAGCTGGCGGAGAAGAACGCACGCGCAGCCGCCGCGGCGCACGACAGGATCAAGATCGGGAAGTGCAAGGCCGAGAGAACGTACCCGGAGGCGAAGAAGTGGCTTCCGACCTACCAGGAGATGCCTCTGAGCCTCGCGACCAAGCCGACGAAGACGGATTCCGGTCTCGTCGGACCCGGCAGCTCCGTGGAGAACAAGACGGGCAGCTGGAGGACCTTCACGCCGAAGTACGACGAGGAGGCCTGCACCAACTGTCTCATGTGCTGGTTCTACTGTCCCGATGCGGCGATCAAGCGGCTCGAGCCGCCGAAGAAGGTGGGCTTTGATATGGACTACTGCAAGGGATGCGGGATATGCGAAGAGGTCTGTCCCGCCGATGCGATAGAGATGGTGAGATAATGGCCGAGAAAAGAATCGTCACAGGTAACTATGCCGCCGCCTACGGAGCGCTGCTCTCGCGGGTCGAGGTGATAGCTGCCTACCCGATAACACCCCAGACGTTCATCGTGGAGCACGTCTCCGAGTTCGTGAACGACGGCAAGCTCGACGCTGAGTACATGCCCGTCGAGAGCGAGCATAGCGCCATGAGCGCGTGCGTTGCTGCGACCGCGACCGGCGTGAGGTCCTACACGGCGACATCCTCGCAGGGTCTCGCGCTCATGCACGAGGTCCTCTACGTGGCGGCGGGGCTTCACCTGCCGATAGTCATGCCCGTCGTCAACAGGACGATAGCAGCTCCCATCGGCATCTGGTGCGAGCACAACGACACGATGGCGGAGAGGGACAGCGGCTGGCTGCAGTGCTTCTGCGAGAACAACCAGGAGGTCCTGGACATGGTGGTCCAGGCGTACAAGGTCGCGGAGAACACCAAGGTCCTCCTGCCGGTGATGGTGAACCTCGATGCTTTCATTCTCTCTCATACGGTCGAGCCGGTCGAGTTCCCCGACCAGAAGGACGTGGACGAGTTCCTTCCCCGCTACGATCCGAAGCACGCGTACCTCAGGCCCAAGGACCCGATGGTCGTGGGTTCGTTCGCCTCCCCGGAATACATCCAGGAGTTCAGATACCAGACCGAGGAGAGCACCCAGAACGCGAAGGAAGTGATCAGGCAAGTGAACGACGAGTTCGCAGAGAAGTTCGGTCGCGACTACGGCGGGGCGGTCGAGGAATACCGCATGGACGATGCCGAGGTCGGACTCATCACGCTTGGAACGGTGTCCGCGACGACCAGGGACGTCGTGGATGAGCTGAGAGACGAGGGCAAGAGCGTTGGACTGGTGAAGATGAGATGGTTCCGTCCATATCCGACGGAGATCATCAGGGACATAGCCTCGCGGGTGAAGGCGCTCGGCGTCTACGACCGGGCGATGTCCTTCGGCACAGGAGGGCCGAGCTACATGGACACCAAGAGCGCATTGTACGGGCACTCCACGATTCCCGTCCTGGGGTTCCTGGCGGGGCTCGGCGGCAGGGACGTGATGGTGAAGGACATCAAGCTCATGTTCGAAAGGACGCTCGAGGCGGCCAAGAAGGACCGGGTCGAGAAAGAGGTCACTTGGATCGGCACCAGGGGGGTGCAACCATGAAGATGAAGGATCTGCCTGAAGAGGATTGGTTTGTTAACGGACACACGGCCTGCCCAGGCTGTGGCGGTGCGACGGTCGCGAAGATCGCGATGAAGGTCTTCGGGCCTGACACGATAACCTACTTCCCAGCGAACTGTCTGCTGGTCTTTGGCGGGACCTACCCGCTCAACTCGTTCAAGGTTCCTTACCTTCACGTTCTCTTCGAGAACTCCGCGATCTGCGCCGCCGGGATAAGCAGGGCGCTCAAGAGGCTGGGGAAGACGGACACCAGCGTCGTTGCCTTCGCGGGTGACGGCGGGACCGCGGACATCGGGATACAGGCCCTTTCCGGAGCCGCGGAGAGGAACGAGGACATCATCTACGTCTGCTACGACAACGAGGCCTACATGAACACTGGCATTCAGCGGAGCGGGGCGACCCCCTACGGTGCTTGGACGACCACCACTCCAGTTGGAAGCGTCGAGGCAGGCAAGGGCGAGTACAAGAAGGACATCCCGCGAATCATGATGGCCCACGACGCACCTTACGTCGCGACCGCCACCCTTGGATTCATCCCCGACCTTCTGAAGAAGCTGGAGAAGGCGAAGAACAAGAAGGGCTGCTTCCGGTATATCCAGATATACTCACCATGCCCACCTGGCTGGCGGATGGATGCCAGCCTGGGAGCGAAGATCTCCAAGATGGTCGTCGACACGGGTCTATGGACCCTTTACGAGTTCGAGGACGGGAGGATGACGATAAACAGGAAGCCGAAGATGACTCCCGTCGAGGATTATCTCAAGCTCCAGGG
>JAJISH010000054.1 GCA_022848825.1 Thermoplasmatota archaeon | reverse complement strand
TGGCGATCACCTCTCCCTCTTCGTGAACGAAACGCACTTCCCCACCGGATAACACGATCCGGTGATCGATGCTGAACGGCTTCCTCCTGTTCAAGGCCCCGTCAACGGACCTTTGAACGAGGTCGATGTCTTCGGGATGGACGAGATCCAGGAACGCCTCGTATGTCGCACCAAACTCCCGAGGACTCAGGCCGAAGATGCGGTAGATCTCGTCAGACCATGTCAACTCGTCTGCCCTCATATTCCAGTTCCAATTGCCCACGTGAGCGACTCGCTGAGCCTCAACGAGCATTTCCCTGCTTCGCTTCAGCTCCTCCGTCATACGCCTCCTCTGGAGGACCATCGAGGCCTGGCTGGCGAATGTCTCGATCAGCTTCCTGTTCTTCAACCCGGTTCCTCTGCGCGTCATTATCATCACATGAGCGAAGACCGTCTCTCCCCTTTCCATGCCGATGGAGTAGATGTCGCCTATCTTTGCCATCTTCATGAACATCTTGGACATCCTCTTCGAGATTCGACCTTCCGTCAGTTCGTGGATCCCTTGGGATAGCTTCACCAACTCTCCACTTCCGAGTTGTTCATCCAGTTCTTGGAGGGTATTGAACTGCATCCCGACAATGTCCTTCCCTATCAGCTTCGTGATTCCACGACTCAGCTTGCCGAGTCCGACGACGGAGCGCACCTCATGAAGGCCTGCAGTCTCGTCATAGGATGAGACAAGGATGATGGAGTTGCCGGTTATCTCGTTTAGTCGTTTCGCGATGTGCTCGTAGATGTCATCCTCCTGTGGAAAGGCGGTGAGCTTCAGGGCAGTCCCGTAAAGATACTGCAGGTTGAGCGCTTCTCGTTCCGCCTTCATCTCAGCCCTCTTGCGGGCAGTAACGTCATTGAGGAGATTCAGCGTCGCTGGTTTCCCTTCCCAGCGGAAGACCACTGCGTTGATCTCGACCCAAATGACGTTTCCACGTTTGCCGACGACTCTGAATGTGTAAAGGTCGGGAACATCCTCTCTCTTGATTCTCCGTTTGTGGCGGGCAAGCACCATCTCTCGGTCTTCTGGATGGATGAGTTCCGCGAAGGGCTTCGACGCCAATTCCTTCATGGCATACCCCGTGACCTCCGCGGCTCTGGAATTGGAGAACTTGAGCAGACCGTCCTGGACGACCACGATACCCTCGTTGGCGTTCTCAACGAGCAACTTGTACTTCTCCTCGCTTTCACGCAATGCCCGCCCCATCCTCTTCCGATCTGTGACATCCCTTGCTATCGACTGGAAGGCGTAGACCTTGCCGTCCTTCCTCATCGGGCTGATTCGAACCTCAGTTTCATGTTCGGTACCGTTTCGATCGACCCAAGTCACTTCCAGCGGTCTTGGGGTCTTTCCCCTCATGAGGGTTGCAAAAACCTTCAGGTACTTCGGCATGTCCCGCGTTCGCAGGGTTGGAAGCTTCGAGAAGTGCTGGCCAACGATCTCCTCCTCGGTGAAGCCCGTCGATTCCAAGAACGCACGGTTGCATGCCGTGACCTTTCCTTTCCTGTCTATGGTCGTCATGCCGTCGGGGGCCTGATCGACCATTTCTCTGTACTTCTCCTCTGAATGCCTCAGCTCCTGTTCCAGCAGCTTGCGCGCCTCTTCGATTCCTTGCGTGTGCAATGCGAAGGCGATGTCGCCGACAACCTCTTCGAACAGTGTTTGCTCTTCTTTGTCTCTGACGAGGCCACTTGGGAGAGAGACAGACATCAGGCCATAGACCTCTCCCCTGTGTTCTAGTCGTAGGGTCAACGCTCCTCTTCCTTTGTATTTCTTTGGAAGAGGGCAGCT
>JAJISH010000053.1 GCA_022848825.1 Thermoplasmatota archaeon | reverse complement strand
CGTCGCGTCCACGTACTGCAACAGCTGGGTGTTCGACGACATGACGCCCGATGACCCGATAAGGAGCATGGCCCTCGCGTACACGAAGGTCTTCGTCAACCGCTCCGAGCCCGCCAAGGAGAGGTACATCCTCGACGAGATCAAGAGGTTCAAGGCGGACGGGATAATCTTCCACGACGCGAGAACGTGTCCTGCGAACTCGAACGCGAGCTACGGGATGCCCGCCAGGATGATGGAGGACCACGGGATACCGACGCTGACGCTGGACGGCGACCTGAACGACCTGCGGTGCTGGTCGGACGAGCAGGCGACGACGAACATCGAGGCGTTCATCGAGCAGCTGGAGGAGAGGTGAGTGTTCGCCGGGATCGACGTCGGAACTTCCGCCACGAAGTGCATGATAATCGACGAGAGCAAGAACGAGCTCTCTTCGGCGGTCAAGCGGACCGGTATGTCGCTGCGCAAGGTCGCGGACGAGGTCTACAAGGAGGCCCTGAGCGGGGCTGGCCTCGAGCCTGACGGGATCAAGGTCGTCGCCACAGGCTTCGGGCGGAAGAACGTGGATTTCGCGGACTCCATCCGGACCGAGATCAGCTGCCACAGCAAGGGCTGCTATCACCACTTCCCCCGCGCGTTGACGGTCGTGGACATCGGCGGGCAGGACAACAAGGTCATCCGAACTAACGTGGAGGGCAAGATCATCGACTTCAAGATGAACAGGAAGTGCGCGGCGGGAACCGGCGCCTTCCTGGAGGAGATCGCACGGCGACTGGCCGTCCCCATGGAGGAGATGAACGGCATCGCAGAGTCGTCCACGCAAGAGACGGAGATCGGTGCCTACTGCACCGTCTTCACTGCGACGGAGATCCTGTCCAAGATACGAGAGGGCGAGAAGCAGGAAGACATCGTTCGCGGGGTTTTCGGGTCAGTAGTCAAGAGAGTCATGGAGATGGACCCGCTCATCGGAGACGTAGTGCTCACTGGCGGGGTGGCTGCGCACAATGAGATTCTCTTCGACCTGCTCGAGGAAGCGCTCGGGCGGGAAGTGCTGAAACCGCCGAAACCGCAGTTCACGGGAGCGTTCGGTGCGGCCCTCTACGCGATGATGTGATCACTCAACCGGCTCGCAGAACCTCTCTCTTAGCATCCGGTGGAGGATTTTCCCAGTCGGGGTCCGAGGCATCTCCTCTTCGGTGATGAACCTCACCTTCTTGGGCTTCTTGAAGGCGGCCATTCGTCCCCGACAGAACTCGATGAGCTCCCTTTCGGTGCACTCCCTGCCGGTCTTGAGAACGACGATCGCTGTCACAGCCTCCCCCCACTTGATGTGGCGCTCTCCGATTATAGCGACCGCCCTGACCGAAACGTGCTCTCCGATCATGCCCTCCACTTCGGACGGGAACACGTGCTCCCCGCCAGTGATTATCATATTGTCCTTCCTGTCCACGAGCGTGTAGTAGCCGTCCTCATCCTTGCGAGCCATGTCGCCTGCGCTGAAGTAGTCGCCTATGAAGGCGGCCTTCGTCTTCTCGGGCTGATTGTAGTACTCGTCGAACATCATCGGGCCGCGCGAGTAGAGCTCGCCCACGTCGCCCACAGGAACCTCGTTCCCGTCCTCGTCCAGCACCCTGAGGACGTCCGTGCCGGCGCACTCCTGACCGATGGAGCCCAGCTTACGCATCTGGTCCTCCGGTCTTAGGAGAGTAACGAGCCCCGCCTCCGTCGACCCGTAGGCCTCGAACAGCTCCACGTCCTTGAAGAAGTCCATTATCTCCAGCTTCGTTCTCTTCCACACCGGTGCCGAGGAGCAGAGGATGGACCTCATCGAGGAGACGTCGTATTTGCCCTTGACCGCGTCGGGAAGCGCGAGAATCAGGTTGTAGTGCGTCGGGATGAGCGACGTGAAGGTGATCTTCTCCCTCTCTATGATCTGCAGGACCTCTTCCGGGTCGAAGCTCTTCTCCTTGTGTATGTACACGCTCGCGCCGATGTACGTGAAGACGAAGGAGTAGAACGTCGAGTTGACGTGGAAGAGAGGCATCACTATCAGCCCGTAGTCGCTGTGCCTGAAGCCGAACTCGACCTCGTTTATCAGGTAGAACGCCGTGTACGATGCGTGGGAGCGCACCACGCCCTTGGGCACACCCGTCGTGCCGGACGTGTAGAGGATGACCCACGTGTCCTCGTTCTTGATCTCGACAGCAGGCTCTTCCTCGCTGCCCCCGTCGAGCAGCTCCTCGTAGTCCAGGTAGCCCTCCGCTGTCTCGCCGTTCAGGCAGACGAACCTTCCAGGGTCCACGGGCAGCTCGTCCCTTATCTCGTTGATCCTGTCCACGAAGTCCGTGTGGACCATGATCGCGGACGCGTCCGAGTTGGAAAGGATGTACTTGAAGGCCCTGCTGGTCTGTCGCCAGTTTAGCGGGACGACGATCACGCGCGACTTCGCGGCGGCGAGGTAGACCTCCATGAACTCGATGCAGTTGTAGGAGACGACCCCCAGCTTGTCGCCCTTCTTGAGTCCCATGCCCAGGAGCGCGTTCGCGAGCTTGTTCACTCGCGTGTTCAGCTCAGAGAATGTCACCGACCGCCTCTCGTCCTTGAGGGCCATCTTGTCAGGGAACTTCGCTGCGTTGACTCGCAGTGATTCGCCCATGTCCAGCCAAGCCATGTCCTTCCTCCCCGAGGGTTAGTGGGAAAAGCGATAGGGGTTCTTAAAGGGTTCTTTTCCGCGTGTAGATGACCTTGCAGTCCTCGCCCACGAAGCACTCCTTGCAGTCCTCGTCCATGCATTCTAGGTCGACTGGCTCGATCCTGACTTCGAAGCCTAGCTCCTTGTACATCTCCACCGCCTCGCTCAGGCGGGGCTCAGAGAGGGTCGACTGCTTCTCCCAGCCTTCCTTGACGAGTTCCTCCTCTTTGGTCATCCTGATGCACGATAGCCAGTGCCGCTTATATGCATTATGCATGACCAACAGGCTTATCTGGTTCGAAGGGATTTCCTGGAGCAATGTCCAGCATCGAGTATCGACATCCGAGAGTGGAAGACTTGCGTGTCATCTTGGGTGTCATCAACGCCTCAAACCGAGACAACCCGCTCTGGGAGATCCACGAGGAGGATGAGTTCAGGAAGAACACGTTCGAGCACGAGGAGTGGGATGTGGAGGGTCACTGGGTCGCGGAACGGGGAGGCAAGCTGCTCGGTTACGGCGGTGCCAGGATCTCCAAGTTGCGCCAGCAGGCGGGAGAGAGCGACGGATGGCTCGGCGTGTGGGTTCATCCCGAGGAAAGGGCGAGAGGCGTGGAGAACGAGATCGTTCAGCGGTCCGTGGACTACCTCCGCGCCAAAGGTATCCGGAAGGCCAAGTACTTCGACCTGAAGGGGACCGACTGGAGGGACACGGTCAGACATGACTTCGGCTTCAGCGCAGTCCACCGCCAGTTCTTCCTGGTCAAGACGGACAAGGAGCTCCCCGAGTTCGAGCCGCCCGAGGGCCTGAAGTTCAGGGACTTCATGCTGAGCAAGGCGAAGGACAAGCAGCTCAAGGACCTTGTGACTCTAGAGAACGATGTCTTCTCCGAGGACAAGAACTACGCGCCGAACACGATGGACTCGCTGAGGAAGTGGAAGGAGTCGTCGCCCAACATGGTCAGGGTCAACTTCGCGGTCATGGACGACAAGGTCGTTGGCGTCTGCATCTCCGAGATCGAGCTGACGTACAACAAGGTGCACAAGATCGATGCGGGATGGATCAGGCTCTTCGGCGTCGCCAAAGGCCACAGGAACAAGGGCATCGGCAAAGCCCTCCTTCACAACGGGATGCGGTGGCACTGGGACAAGGGGATGGACACGCTCCACGTCGGCGTGGACGAGTGGAACCCTCCCGCGGAGAGGGTGTACCGGTCCGTCGGATTCAAGGTCCAGGACGAGGGCGCCATCTGGAGCCTAGACCTCTAGGAGCTGCAGGCCGCCGTCAACATCGACCTTCGCGTAGTGCGGCTCGATGCTGTATCCGTCGTAGTGCCGCGTCGAGAAGATGCTCAGCAGGCGGTTGTCGAAGAAGTACCAGTAGCCCTCCTGGAACATCTGATGGCTCCTTATCGCCAGCGAGATGTCGTTGCCGTCCATGAACTCGTCGAAGATTCGGCGGCCGAACAGGTACCCGAAGCCGCGCTTGAAGTTGAACTCGTACCCCTCCTCGGCCCGCATGTCCTCGCTCGGGTCGCCCCACATCATCTGGCGGCTCGCTTCCTCCAGGTCCTCGAGGCGCTTGGCCTTCTTGAGAGCCTTCAGCTCGCCCAGGGAGAACGGGCCCTCGTGGTGCGGGTCGAACGGAGTCCCGCCGTGGACGCCGAAGACGCGGTTCCACTCTAGAAGGACGCAGTGGGGCATGGCCCCGAACACATCCTGATAGCGCTTGAATCCTGACTCTCCGATGCACGGGTGGTCCGAGGCCGCGCGACGGAAGCCGTAGATGTTGTTCATCTCCTCGCTCTCGTGGTTGCCCCTGAGCATGACCACTCGGTCGGGAAAGTGAACCTTCAGCATGCTGATGAGGTTGAGGGTCGCCACCTGGTTCGGTCCCCTGTCAACGTAGTCGCCGAGGAGGATGAGGTAGGGCTTGTCCTCTGGCGGGAGGAACTCCTTGCTCAGGATCGATATGACGGTTCTCAGGTCCCCGTGGGTGTCCCCGATGACTACCGCCGGGCGGGGCTCCTGCAAACGCACGAGAGCGTTCTCCTTCTCGAGGAGTGTCTTCAGCTCCCTCTGCATGCGCTCGATCTGCCCCGCGGATAGCATCTTGATCTTGAAGGGGTCCTCCAGGACCTCCTCGAACGCGATCTCCTCCACGGGACACATCTAGGAAGGAATAGCGTTCGGTGTTCCTTATCTTTTCGGGTGTTTCCAAGAATCCTATATACGCGGCAGGCATATCAGCCGCTCATGAGACCCTTGGACGAGAAGGACAGAGAGCTCGTTGATCTAGCCCGCGAGGTCGCCAAGAGATTCTCCAGTTTTCGATGGAACGGAGAGAAGCTGTCTGCGGTTGGCTCCGCCCTGCGCACGAAAGACGGTGATATCTTCTCAGGTCCGAACATCGACCATCCCGAATCTGCGCCCTGCTCGATGTGCGCGGAGTACACGGCCCTGGGGAAGGCGTACAGCGAAGGTCACACGGAAGTCGAGACGATCGTGGCGTGCTGGCACAAGAACGGCGATGATGGAGTCATACCCCCGTGCGGCAGGTGCAAGGAGTTCATGAGGCTGTTCGGCAATCCATGGGTCATCATCGAGACGGATGAGGGTCCGCGAAAAGCAAGACTGGACGAGATACATCCCTACGCGCCTAAGTAGCGAGTTATGTGTCCAGGCGCTCTCTAGAACAGATCATCCATCTCGTCGTTGTACCTGGGCATGCTGCCCTTCTTCTGAAGGAACTGCTGTATCAGCTCGCTCTCGCGCTTGGTGTACATCATGTCCTCTTCGAACGTGAAGTACTTGGCGTCGTCCTTCGTCTGCAACTCCCCCGCCAGGGTCGCCCTCATGTTCTGCGAGCCCGCGATGTAGACGACCTCCTTGTTCTCATCGAGCAGCTGGATCACGCCGTCCGCCTCAGGCACGGTCTCGATGTTCTCCTCCGTGAACGCGAGCCACTTCTCTGGCGGGAACCTCGGCTTCTCGAGCTTGAGCCGCATGTCGCACTGCAGGCATCTGCTCGACTCCAGGCGGGCGTCATCTTCGCCATAACCCAGCTGTATCAGGTCGAAGCTCTTCGTCCGCTCCTCGAGCGGGAGCGACGGCATCACCGTCATCTTCCTGCCCGCAAAGCCTTCCTCCCTGCCGAAGCTCTGGGAGAACTCGACCTCGGGCGCAAGAACCTCCTCGATCGCTCCGTTCCCGCCAAGGTAGCGGTCTATCGACATGGCTGCGTCCCTGCCTGTCTGGATCGAGTCTATGACCGAGGCGGGCCCTTTGGCGGCTTCCCCGCCCGCGAAAACGCCTGATACAT
>JAJISH010000052.1 GCA_022848825.1 Thermoplasmatota archaeon | reverse complement strand
CGTACTTTTCCATCAGCTCGTCCGAGTCCCCAGACTCACCGAACACGTCGGGTATCCCGACGCGCTTCATGGGGACATGCGCGTTCTCGGCCAGGTCCATCGCAACAGCGGCTCCCATTCCCACGGTGACGCTGTGTTCCTCCGCCGTGACGACAGCTCCAGTATCCCTCGCCGCCTTGATCAGAGCCTCCCTGTCGAGCGGCTTGATCGTGCTCATGTTCAGGACCCTGGCATCGATCCCCTCTTTCGTCAGCTCGTCGGCCGCGACCAGGCACCTTGACACCATCACGCCCGTTCCGATGAGCGTGACATCGTCACCGTCCCGGAGGATCGTTGCCTTGCCGAGTTTGAAGTCGTCCTGAATGGACGCGATCGTGGGGACGTCCGCGCGTCCCATTCGGAGGTAGACGGGGCCCACATAGTCCGCGACCGCCCTTATCGCCAGATACGTCTCGGGTGCGTCAGCGGGCACGACCACCGTCATGTTCGGGAGAGCTCGCATGAGGGCGATGTCCTCCACGATCTGGTGCGTGGCTCCGTCGCCGCCGACCGTTATTCCCGCATGCGTCGCGACTATCTTCACGTTCATCTCTGGATACGCTATCGACTGCCTGATCTGGTCGTACACCCTCCCCGTCCCGAAGGCCGCGAAGGTGCTCGCGAAGACGGTCTTCCCCGAGGCCGCAAGACCAGCAGCGATGCTCATCATGTTCTGCTCTGCGATCCCGACGTTGAAGTGTCTCTCCGGGAACTCCTCTGCGAACACGGAGGTCTTGACGGACGTGGAGAGGTCGGCGCTCAGAACGACTATTTCCTTTCTCTCCCTTCCGAGCTCAAGAAGGGCCTTCGCCCAGAAGTCCCTCTGGCTCTCCTTCTTCCAGGCCCCGTAGTTCATGATTCGCCCCCGAGCTCGATCATCGCCTGCTCGTACTCCTCCTCGTTGGGTGCCTTTCCATGGAACCCGACCGCTCCCTCCATGAAGCTGACGCCCTTTCCCTTCAGCGTCCTTGCTATGATCACAGTGGGTTTGCCTTTGACGCTCTCGGCCTTGTCGAAGGCTTTCAGGATCTCCGTGAAGTCGTGCCCGTCGATCTCGAGGACCTTCCATCCGAAGGCCTTCCACTTGTCCGCAAGTGGTTCGAGGGACATTATGTGCTTCGTGGGGCCGTCAAGCTGCATCAGGTTCCTGTCCACTATGGCACAGAGATTATCAAGCTTGTAGAAGGACGCCGACATGGCCGCTTCCCATGTCTGGCCGCAATCGTTCTCGCCGTCCCCGACCATCACATAGATGCGGTAGCTGCGTCTGTCGAGCTTGGCCGCGAGGGCCATTCCTATCCCGTTGGAGAGGCCTTGGCCTTCCGATCCCGTGGAAGCCTCGACGCCAGGGGTCTTCCTCATGTCCGGATGCCCCTGAAGCCTGCTCCCGGTCTTCCTCAATGTGTCCAGTTCCTCGATGGGGAAGAAGCCCCTCTCCGCAAGAGCCGCATACCAGGCAGGACACGCATGACCCTTGCTCAGGACGAACCTGTCCCTGTCCTCCCAAGATGGGTCCTTGGGGTCCACGTTCAGCACGTGGAAGTACAGGGCGGCGATCACATCTGTGGCGGAGAGCGAACCCCCAGGATGTCCCGACCCTGCCTGATAGATCATCCGTACGAGGCGTCGGCGGATCTTGAGAGCTTCATGCTCCAGTTTACCTATCAGTTCTCGACTGTGCTTGGACATAACAGGACCTCCCCACCTAGTCGAGTGGGTAACAAGCTCAAGCGTAATAAGATTTCGCGTCAGGGGAAATCCGCATTCTCGAGACCGCGACCTCAAAAGCCTTTAATAACCTCTGGGTATTCAGCGGAACGTGGTCAAGATAGCACCTTCCATTCTGTCCGCGGATTTCTGCAAGCTCGGGGAGGAAGTCATCGCTGCAGAGAAAGGCGGAGCCGACATGATACACATAGATGTCATGGACGGTGTCTTCGTGCCGAACCTCACAATAGGACCTCCCGTGGTCAAGCGAATAAGGAAATGCACGACCCTCGAGTTCGACTGCCATCTGATGGTTCAGAGACCGCAGACGCTCATTCAGGACTTCATTGCCGCCGGTTCCGACCTCATCACGATCCATGTGGAATCGGATAAGGACACGGATGCGGTCCTGGACGAGATCCGGGCGGGAGGGAACAAAGCGGGGCTGTCTCTCAACCCGGGAACCCCACTCTCCGAGGCGGGACCCTATCTCGAGAAACTGGACCTTCTTCTCGTGATGACGGTTCATCCCGGGTTCAGCGGGCAGAAGTTCATGCCCGAGGTCGTGCAGAAAATCAGAGATGCGCGCGGGAAGATCGAGGAACTGGGAACCGGAATCGACCTGCAGGTCGATGGCGGGATTGACCCCACGACCGCGCGGTCCGTCGTCGAGGCGGGCGCAAACGTCCTCGTGGCGGGTTCAGCGATCTACGGCGGGAACGTGGCCGAGAGGATCGCGGCGCTGCGGCAGGCGGCGGAATCAGAAAGTTATTAAGGTCTAGCGGTAATTGAAGGAGGATTAGATGGAACCATTCAGGGCCAAGCTCATACTTCTCTTCGTCTCCGTGATACTCCCGTTGCTCCTGATACTTCTCGGAGCGGTTTTCGATTTCGGCGGGATTCTCCTGGTCATGGGGGCACTGGTGTGGATGGGTTCAGCTCTGATCATCTTCCTTCCGTTCTTGGAAGAAGAGGAGCATTCTCGTTAGTCATCACAGGTCCAAGCTCATGACCTGAGAACGTGGTCGCATGAAATCGACTAGGCCTTCGCCTTCAGTGCCTTCTTCGTCTTGCTGATGTCCTTCTTGGTCACTTGAGAGACGATCTCGTCCATCTCTTTCATCTTCGACGCGAACCTGTCGGCCTCCGCGGCAGATATCCATTCCAGCTGGAGCCTGTCCGGGTCTATGCCCTTCCTCTCCAGCTTCTTCTTCCACCGCTTCACTCTCTTGAGCGTCTGCTGGTTCGCACTGATGTAGTGGCAGTCCTGAAGATGACATCCGGAGACCAGCACGGCGGCAGCGCCCTTCTCGAACGCCCGCATGACGAACTTCTCCGCGACGCGGCCCGAGCACATCGTTCGGATCACCCGCGAGGAGGTCGGGTACTGCATTCTGGACACTCCCGCCAGGTCCGCTCCGGCGTAGGAGCACCAGTTGCAGGCGAAGACCAGGACCTTGTCCTGCGGGTCCCGCTCGAGCGCGTGGTCGACCTGCGCCATGATCTGGTCGTCGGTGAAGTGCCTCATCGTAATGGCTCCGGTCGGGCATTCTGCCCCGCAGGTTCCGCACCCTGCGCAGGCCGCCTCAACCACGGTAGCGAGCTTCGCCTCCTTGTCAGCGGTGATCGCGCCGTAGGGACAGACCTTCTCGCAAGCCCCGCAGCCCGTGCACAGCTCGGCATCTACTATGGGCGTCAGGGCCTCGACAGTTACCTCTCCACGTATCATGAGCCTGTTGGCCCTTGCCGCTGCCGCAGAGGCCTGGGTGACGCTCTCCTTGATGTCCTTGGGGGCCTCCGCGGTTCCCGCGAGGAAGACGCCACCGGTCGACGTGTCGATGGGCTTGAGCTTGGGATGCGCCTCCAGGAAGAACCCGTTCGAGTCAGTCGAGATGTTGAGCAGCCTCTGGATGTCCTTCCTGTCGTCCTGCGGCTCGAGACCTATTGAGAGGATGACCATCCCGAAATCGGTGTCAAAGATCTCCTGGAGCGTTGTGTTCTCCCCTCTCACCCTCAGTGTGCCATCCGGCTTCTTCTTGATGTCGAAGGGCAGACCGCGAATGAATCGGGCGCCCTCCTCTCTGGCCCGCTTGTATAGGTCCTCGAACCCTTTTCCAAAGGCTCTGATGTCCATGTAGAACACGGTTATCTCGATCTCGGGCCAGTGTTCCTTGATGAGAAGGGCGTCTTTTATCGTCTCCATGCAGCAGATGTTGCTGCAGTAAGGATTTCCCCTGTCCTCGGTTCTCGATCCAACGCACTGAATGAACGCTACGTTCGTCGGCTGCTCTCCATCGCTGGGCCGTATGAGGTGGCCCTCCGTGGGTCCCGATGCGTTGATCAGCCTCTCGAACTCGAGCGTCGTCAGGACATCCGGGTGCCTCCCGTATCCGTACTCCTCCAGGCCTCTTGGATCGAAGGACTTCATCCCGGTTGCGACTATGATAGTTCCGACCTCGAGCTGGATCTCCTTCTCCGGGTCCATGTCGAAGTCTATGCACTCCGTGTCGCAGGCTTCGATGCACTTGTTGCAGGCCCTGACGTTGGCCTCGTTCAGACAGAGGTCCATGTCAACGATGAAGCTCGATGGGATCGCCTGCGGGAAGGGGATGTAGATGCCCTTTCTCGTCGTCAGACCCAGGTCGAACTCGTTCGGTGTCGTGACCGGACAGGGGTCGGTGCAGTCGCCGCACGCCGTGCACTCGTCCGTGACGTACCTGGTCTTCTGCGAGATCAGGACGCTGAAGTTGCCGATGTAGCCGTCGATATGTCTCACGGTCGAGTTCGTCAGCACCTCCACGTTCGGATGCCGGCCCACCTCGGACATCTTGGGTGCCAGAATGCAGATCGAGCAGTCCATCGTGGGGAACGTCTTGTCTATCTGTGCCATCCTCCCGCCGATGCTTGGCTCCTTCTCCACAAGGTAGACCTTGTATCCGCAATCCCCGAGGTCAAGGGCCGCCTGAATGCCGGCAACTCCGCCGCCGATCACCATCGCGGACTTCTTGACGGGGACCTTCTTCTCTATCTGGGGTCTCAGGAGTCGAGCCTTCGCGACGGCCATCGCAACGAGGTCCTTCGCCTTGTCCGTCGCACCCTCCTTCTCGTGAAGATGGACCCAGCTGCAGTGCTCCCTGATGTTCGCCATCTCGAGGAGGTACTTGTTCAGTCCCGCCTCTTCGCACGCGTTCCTGAACGTCTCCTCGTGCAGTTTGGGAGAGCATGATGCAACGACGACCCTGTTGAGCCTGTGCTCCTTTATGTCGTCCCTGATCTGCTGCTGTCCTGGCTCTGAGCACGTGTACATCTGGTGCTCGGTATAGACCACGTCATCCAGGGTCTTCGCGTGCTCGGCGACTTCCTCGCAGTCAACGGTCGCTCCGATGTTGAGCCCGCAGTGGCACACGTACACTCCAATCCTGATCTCTTCCTCTTCTTCCATCCCGTCACGGCTCCAGTGATTCAGCTAACATCACGAATAGGTCCTTCACGTCTGTGTCGAGCTTGCTCTGCCCATCCATCGCGCATCTGTAATGGATGAGGCACTTGGGGCAAGCGGTGATCATCATGTCGGCGATCGTCGAGGCCTCCTCCAGGCGCTCCACCTGCATTCTCTTGGATTCCTGGTCGCAGTTCATCCAGCAGGAGGTCCCGCAGCACACCGATTTCTTCCTGTTGTCCTCCATCTCGACGAGCTCCAGGCCGGGAACGGCGAGCAGTAGGTCTCTCGGGGGCTCGTAGATGCCCTGGAACCTTCCCAGTCTGCAGGAGTCCTGGAACGTCACCTTCTTGCCGTTCTCCTTGAATTCGAGGTCATCGATCCTGTCGCCCAGGAACTGAGCGAGGTGGTGCAGCTCGATGTCCTCTCTCAGGTCCTTGTAGTTCTCCTTGAAGGTGTCATAGCACTCCGGACACGTGAAGATGATCTGCTTCACCTTCGACTTGTTGATCCTCTCGGTGTTGATTCTTTCCAGGTTCTCGAAGGTCTCGGTCTCCCCTGTCCAGAGCATGTCGTGCCCGCAGCACACCTCGTCCTTGAGGAGACGCGGCTTGATGCCAATGCTGTTGAGAAGCTTGATGGCGCTCTTCGTGGTCTCAGTGTGGCTCCCGTGCTCACCGAGAACGGCATCGTAGTACGGCGCGCAGCCGACGAACAGGAGGACATTGCTCCTCGGACTGGTCTCCAGCGAGTCATCCAGCCATTCTAGCCTCTTCTGCTCCAGCTGACCTCCAGCCATCAGTCTCATCATCGAGTGGAGGATCCCCGCGTGGGAGCACTCGCCGTACGAACCGTCCTTCACGAGCTCGCCTCTGATCTCCCTCACGAAGGCGGGAAATCTCACATCGGACGGACAGTACGTGGAGCAGGCGTTGCACGTGAGGCATTCCCACATCTCGGCGGGACTGATTCCTTCCTCTCCGTGCGCGAGAATCGTCTCCACGATCCTTCGCGGGGAGTAGATGTGATCGTCGTGGGTAAGGGGGCAGGCGAGAGTGCACTTCCCGCAGGAATAGCACATCTGGACGTTCGTGTCCCTCACCGCCTCATCGAGTTCCATCACGCGTCGCCTCCCACCGGGTTGGGCCCCTTGGCTCTGATCTCCTTGATGAAGTCCTCGATGACCTCGGCGAATCTCAAGCCCTCCGACGCTGATATCCACTCCAGTCGTATGCGGTCTTTGCCGATGCCGATGATCTCCGCCACCGCCTTGGCAGTTTCGACCCTCTCCTCCGCCCTCTCGTTCCCCGATATGTAGTGGCATTCACCCGGGTGACAGCCTGCGACGAGGATACCGTCGACGCCAGTCTCGAAGGCCCGGAATATATGACCGGGGTCGATGCGACCCGAACACATCACCCGCACTATCTTGACATTGGGCGGGTATTGCAGTCTGGACGTTCCCGCCAGGTCGGCCCCGGAGTAGGCGCACCAGTTGCAGCAGAACGCGAGGATCTTCGGTTCGAACGGGGCCTTCATCTATTCCCACTCCAGACATTCTATGATCTTGTCAAGCTGCCCGCTCGTGAACCCGTGCACGTCCATCGCGCCCGTCGGGCAGGCCACGACGCACGCACCGCAACCCTTGCAGAGAACATCGTTTATCTTGGCGTACTTGACGCCCTCGGACTCCACGATATCGATCGCACCGAAGACGCAGACGTCAGCGCACCTGCCACACCATCTGCACTGTGATTCATTCACGTAGGCGATCAGGGGTTCGACCTCTATCCTGTCCTTGGAGAACAGGCCCAGGACCTTCGCGGCCACGCCTCTGCTCTGGGCTATGCTCTCCTCTGAAGGTTTGGCGGAGTGCGCGAACCCGCAAAGGTAGACCCCGTCCGTCGAGAACTCGAGCGGTCTGAGCTTCATGTGTGCTTCCAGGAATGACCCGTCCCCGCTCAGCGGGACCTTGAGCGTCTCGGAGAGGTTCTCGTTCTCCGGGTTCGGCCTTATCCCCGCGCTGAGAACGACGTATTCTGGCTCCAGGAGAACGTCCTCTCTCAAGGTCCTGTCCTTGACGATGACGCTCAGCTTCCCTTTCTTCTCCGCGACCTCGGGCGGGTTCTCGTCGTTGTACCTGAGGAATATGACGCCCTTCTTGGACGCTTCTCGGTAGTACCTCTCCTTGAACCCGTACGTTCGAATGTCCTTGTAGAGCACATACACAGGCGTCTCAGGGTACCTCTCCTTCACCCAGAGAGCGTTCTTGATGGAAGTGGAGCAGCATATGCGGCTGCAGTTGTGGTACTCGGGCACTCGTGAACCGACACATTGTATGATGACTATGCTCTCGGGCTTGAAGTCCTCGTGCAGCATCCTCTCTTCCAGTTCGAGCTGCGTCATGACGTGATCGTTCTTCCCGTACAGGTACTCCGTGGGCTCGTACTCGACCGCACCCGTGGCGACTATCACGACGCCGTGGTCGAACTCGTCCCCGTTCGCCAGCGTGGTGTGGAAGTTGCCTATGAACCCGTCGACGGA
>JAJISH010000051.1 GCA_022848825.1 Thermoplasmatota archaeon | reverse complement strand
CCTCGCCCGAGGCGTCGAGGCCCGTCTCGTCGACGGCGCCGATGACGACGAACGTGTCCTGGCCCTGCATGAAGAGGTTCTGCCGGTAGTCGGCCTCCCCGCGGTACGTCGAGACGGCGAGGTTCGCGAGGCCGAGGAAGGGCGGCACGTCCGGCGTCGGCACCAGGTCGTTCACGTTGATGAATATGAACGGGATGTCCGCCAGCTCGGTCCCGGCTATGGACGGGGTGGTCACCTCCGTCGGCAGCCCCTTATCCTGACCGCTCGTCACGAGGGCCACCCCGTACTTTCCCTCGTCTAGGACGAGGACGCGGTACTTCTCCTGGTTCTTCCACTCGAAGCGGCCGTCCCTGACATCCTCCGTCTCGTCGAGCACGACGAGCTCGAGCTGCTGCCTACCCATCTCCCTCTCACCGTCGTCCCAGTTTATGGTGCGCATCGCCGAGTAGAAGGCGATGAACGGTATGGCGTCCGCGCCGACGCCCGTGGGCGCCTCGACGAGGAGACCCAACCTACCGAACTTGAGCTGGGCCTCGTTGATCCGACGCAGGAGGACCTTGATCGACTCGCCCTCCGCCGTGACGCCCTCCATCAAGGGCCTCAGCTTCTCCGGGAGCTCGATGCTAGGGGGCTTCCTGTGCATGATGCCGATCATGCCGTCGACGGCGTCCTTCACGAAGTCGTGGAACACGGCGCGCGTCAGGTAGGCCGCGTACGCCTTGGACCCGGGGTCCGTCGACTTGGCGATGCCGTCCTCTATCATGCTGGACGTCGCCGGGAGGTCCTCCGTCGTCTTCTCCTTGATACGGCGCTGACCCTCGTAGGTGTCGTCCATGAGGGTCCAGTCCTTCTCCTTCTTCACGTAGTCCGGGTGCTTCGTCGATACGGGCATGTCTGCTCTCCTCTATACCAGGTTATTCCTGCACGTGGCCCTCGGCGTACTCCCAGTAGCACATCTGTTCCGGGGTATTGTCCCCTACAGGGATCTCCTTAATCACCACCGACGTGACATCGAAGGGCTCTCCGCAGTCAGGGAGCACCTTCAGGTTAACGCACCCGGGGCTCCACACCTTTGTGATAATCGCAGGCTGATCGTGATGCCCATTGTAATCATTATCCCTGTCGACGTATACCACCGTCTGTCCCATTCTAGACATAGCTCTCTCCTTCTATTTTAACGTCCCGTTATTTTAATACTGCGTTCCTACTACCTGTCCGCCCCGCGCCGGCCTGCGGAGCCTCTGCATGACCTTATAGCGCGTATCGTCGGCGTTGTGATCCTCTACGTCCGTGTCGACGTCGTCGATGTCCGTCCCGTCGCGCGGTATGGGGGGCACGAGCTCGAGCCAGGCGGGGCACGTCCTGAACACGAAGAGGCCCGGGAACTCGCGCGGTCCGCCGGCTTCCGGCGGCAGCGAGTTCTGGAGGCGCTCCCTCACGACCTCCCAGCCGGGCTTCCGCGCGTTGTCCGCCTTGACCCAGTATATGCCCTTCACCCTGTGGTGGCCGCCGACGCGGATCGGCTTCTTCATGTCGTCGGCGATGGCCGTCCGGTCCTTGGTGGAGTCGTCGAAGATGCTCGGGTCCGCCGGGCCCTTCTGGACGCGGCAGTTCCGGCCGTCGACGGAGCGCCACCCGAGGCCGATCTCCCGCTCCACTATACCCTTGGCGATCTGTCCCGCGGTCATCAGGAGGCCCTTGTTCGTGCCTATGGTCTTCGTCCCGTACCACTCCGCCACCCTGAACAGGTCGCCCCTGACCGTGGACCTGACCGTGCCGTCCGGGTAGACGACGTCGGAGCCGTCGCTCTCGGCCCACCACCCGACGCTGAACGGCTTCGCGGACCCCCAGTCGAAGGACCGGTCGATCTTCCAGGCCCTCGGGATCTGGAAGGGCTCTATCGCGTGGTACCGCGCGTCGTAGATGTCGTCGAACATGCCGCCGGCGGTGATGTCCCAGGAGCCGTACTTCCAGGCCTTCCTCTCCGCGGAGTTCCGCGCGGCCGCGAGGACACGGGACATGTAGTGCGGGTCGGCCCTCATGAGGATCTTGTTCTCCGAGATGCGGCCGTGGATGGCGACGCGGGGCGGCTCCAGGTCGCCCTCCTCGTTGCGCGAGTCCCTGATGACCTTACCCCTCATCTCGGGCAGCCTGAACCGGCGCTTCACCATGTTGTGGCCCGGTCCGTAGGGGTTCGTCGTCGACCGATACTTCCTGGGCATCGGCCTGCCGTGTACGTCGCGCCGCTCCGGGCCCACGGTGGACCGGCAGCACGACATCATGAGCTTGTAGCACTCCAGGGTCGCCCAGGTCGTCAGCTCCTCCCATCCGATCCAGGGGTAGGCGTGGCCGTGGTAGTTCCAGTAGTCGTCGGGGTGCTTCATGTGGTTGAAGATGAGCTGCTCGCCGTCCTCGAATGTCCACACCTTCTCGACCTTGTTGTACTCGGCCGTGGGGAACATCAGGGTGATCCATTTCTTACTCTTGGCGATGATGTCCTTGAGCTGCGGGTGCGACTGCCGGAAGAGGATGCCGCGCCAGTCCTGGCCCCAGCCGACGCCGACGTGCTGCAGGAAGTCCATGAGCAGCGTGTCCGTCTTGCCTGGGCCGCGCGTGCCCTCGTACAGGACCTCGAATATGGGACA
>JAJISH010000050.1 GCA_022848825.1 Thermoplasmatota archaeon | reverse complement strand
AAGGAATTGGACAGCGATCTCGACGACGGATCTTGCGAGCATTGCTCGAAGTACCTGACCGTCTACTGCCCCCACATAGATGAGTTCTTTGGGGAGAGTTTCGATGAGGACTGACGCATGGCCACTCTTCATTGGCAGATTTCAACCCTTCCACAGAGGACACCTGGCCATGGTGAAACTGATACAAGAAGAACACAGCGGCATCAGGTTCGGAATAGGGAGTTCCCAGTACATGGGTACTGAGAAGAACCCATTCTCTTTTGAGGAGAGGGCCGTGATGATAAGGTCAACGATGGAGAAGGAGGGGTTCGAGGATTATGAGATCGTGGCAATCGAGGACTTGCACAACGACAAACTGTGGGTCGACCGAGTTGCGGATCTCGTCCCTGACCTGCAGGTTGTCTACTCGAATGACCCATTGACAATCAGACTCCTCCAGGAAAGGGGCTTTGACGCGAGGGTCATGCCTCTGGTGGAGAGGGACGCGCTCTCGGGGACCGAGGTCAGACGACGCATGCTGGAGGACAGAGACTGGGAGGCACTGGTTCCTCCCGCTGTCCGAGACGTCCTCATCGAGATGGGCGGACTTGAAAGGATCCGAAGAACAGCCGGGAAGACCTCAGATACAGACGAGGACTAGAAGCACGGAGACTGACAGACCTGCGAGTATCAGGTGAAATCTCCTCCTTCTCGATTTCCCTGGCCTTCTGGCTCTGCAGAACGGTGCGATCATTTCTCTGTTCCGAGGCATGATGTAGATTCCCTCACCATCGGTCATGTCCAGGGAGATGTGGCTTGTGAAGCCCACAAACAGGGAGATGAGGAGGAACCCTGTCCACACATCACCCGCCACGACAGCGGTCGCGACACAAATGGCGGAAAGCAGTGACATAGTGAACAACGAATGAACCGCCGAAGACCTCTTTTCATCAGAGCGATGGTCCAAGTCGACAAGAATGGACACGATAGCGGCGTAGAAAGTGAACTCGCTAATCCCCTCACCGACCAGCGTGAAGCTGACCAGACCTTGAACCGCGGCCGCGAACAGAACATGAATGAGGAGAGCGGGCACGTGGTCACCCCACGAACAGGATTATGAGGGGGAGGATCAGACAACCCATCAAGTGGACCCTTTTGACCCCGACCAGAGGCGGAATCATGCCAAGACACGTTGCAAGGAGAGCGATTACCAGTCCGAGCAACCCGCTCAATAGGAAGACCATTGCGATGAGAAGGAGAATGATCGAGTAGACCAGCTTTCTATAGTCTAGGTCTGAGCAGGCAAGAGCGAACCTCCGTCCGATCTTCTTCGTGAGGATGAAGCCGATACACGCTGCGATGACTCCGGAGAGGAGAAGAGTTGTCATTGCTAGAGGAACTAGCTCGATCTCGGTCCACGGCACGAGAGCGTCACCCAACGCGCCTATCATTGCATTCATGACGCCGCTCCTGGCCCTGAGCAACACAAAGAGCGCCAGAAGTGTGAAGAAGCAACTGGAAGTGTTCACCGCCGATACCGCGACGATGAAATCTCTCTCCGAGTCGCCTTTCTTCTCCCTATCGTCCAGCATCTTGGCGATCACGGTCGCGGTTGCGTTGCTGATTCCGGGAAACCAACCTGCAATGCATCCCGCGAGTGCACCCTTGAGACCTGAGGAGAAATGACCTCGGAAGAGTTCTCCTTCATTGATTTCCACGCATTGCTCGGGGACTCCAGTGTTCCTCGCAAGGCTCAGAATCAGTGTGGAAAAACCGAACAGCCCTGTGAAGAGGGGGAAGAGGCCGACCGAGCTCTTGTCAATAACGAGGGAGGGGAAAGGGAACCAGTTGATTCCAAAGAGACCGCTCGAGAGAACGACATATCCCAACAACCCGGAAGCCAGAAACACACCGAGTGCCCAGATCTTGGTCACAAGGGCCTGTCGATACGAAGGAGATGGTTCGACTACCGCCGCAATGTATGCCTTGTCACCCTCCGCGAGTCTGCAGGGGAACTCGAACTCCACTCTCACCGACCCATTCTCAGTCGAAAGCAGGACGGATTGAGACTTCCGCCTCAGAATCGTTCCCTTGGCAACAACCGCCTTCCACAACTGATCCGAAAGCGGGGACTCTGTCTCGCCTCCCACGAGATCCTGCATCCGCTGGAACTCCCGCTCGTTGTCCAAGATGCCACCGGAAGTGCAGCGGAGCACAGGCCTACATCTTTCCATTCTCGTCCGCTCACTCACAATGAGCATGGTGACGACCGTCACGAGTATGAACGGTATCGACCACGAGAGCTTCTCGTAGACGTGAAGTGGACTCCCCATTAGGAATCTGGCGGGGAACAACAGGCACAGGAAGAAGAACAATGCAACTAGGCTCCCGAATGCGGAGAGGAGGACGGCTTCGTATCCTCTGCCCTTCAGCAACATTCTGTGGCCCGGCAGCACGGAGAGCGCGGTGTCCGCGTCAGGCGCGCCAAGGAACACAGATGGTATGTAGTCGAGGAAGGTGTGCGAGACTGCGTTGGCGATGATGATGCAACATATGAGGATGAGGACGTCTGAACTGGTTGGCCCGGCCCAGCCAACGAGAAAGGAGACGAGTGCGGTCAGCTGAGCGTGCAGAGCCACGAAGGAGGCCGCGACAAGATTCACATGGATACCAGGCGTCAAGCCCGTGATCACACCGAGCGCGGTGCCCAATATCGAAAGGAAGACAACGCACAGCACAAGCAGGACAGGTTCCACTAGCTCAGTATCGAGGGATTTCTGCTTAACCTTGATTGAAAACACACATGTCCGATTGTCTCACATCAAACCCGTATTCCAGAAACGTTCGATGACTGGACGTTTTGTCCGGGAAAGACCTTTAATATCCATTGGCCAATCGTGTTCAAGGATGCACCATCTCGCGAGGAAACTGTCGGAGGAGATGCTGAAGAGGAATGAAGTCCTGGTTGTCACTCACATAGACGCCGACGGAATCGCCGCGGGCTCCATTGCCTGCGGTTCCCTCACGCAAGCTGGAATCGACCATGACATCCTGTTCGTGAAGAGCCTTGACGATGATGCGGCCGGGAGAATCCTCGAACGAAGTCCCGAGTTCGTGTGGTTCACAGACATCGGTGCCGGCAGTTACGACCTGATCTCCGAGGTTCCTGGAATCATCACCGATCATCACGTTCCATCGGAATCGTTCGCGGGAGGAGACAGTGGTCGCCTGCTTCCTCCGATCCGGGGCGAGGGACCCAACATGCTGAATCCGCACATGTACGGCCTGGATGGCTCTCTGGACTTGAGCGGAGCGGGAGTGACCTACATCCTCGCAAAGGAGATGAACCGTGAGAACGTACGCCTTTCCGGTCTGGCGATTGTGGGTGCAGTTGGAGATATGCAGGACCAGAACCACAGACGGCTCATCGGTTCGAACAGGAAGATACTCAGTGACGCTGAGGAACACGGCTCTGTGAGAATCGATACGGACATCCGTTACTTCGGGAGAGAGACTCGCCCCGTGCCCAGGCTCCTCAAGTACTCGACCGACCCGTTGTTGCCCGGCCTCAACGGCAACCACAGCGCATGCGTCACGTTCCTAGAAGAGATCGGGATACCTGTCAAGGCAGGGGATGATTGGAGATGCTGGTCTGATCTGAGCTCCTCTGAGAAGCAGAGGCTTGTCTCTGCTCTCGTGACATTGCTCCTGGAATCGGGCCTAGGTCGTGAGCACATCGAGAGAATCGTGGGCGAGTGCTACACGCTCGTTCAGGAGAAGGAGAAGTCCGTCCTCCGCGACGCAAAGGAGTTCGCCACACTGTTGAATTCCTGCGGCAGATATGACAAGGCGGAAATCGGCATGGAGATATGTCTCGGGAACAGAGAGGA
>JAJISH010000005.1 GCA_022848825.1 Thermoplasmatota archaeon | reverse complement strand
TTCTCGAGATGACGACAGTGCAGGGTCGTCCATCGGGACACGTAGACGGCGCCGATCGCAGCCGCCAGATACGGAAGATTGAAGGGATGCTCGAAGCTCCCGTAGCGGGTCGTCGTGGTCTTCGCCTCCACCGGCGTGGTCGGTCCCTGCTGACCGCCGGTCATCCCGTAGTTGAAGTTGTTGACGCAGATGACGTTGATGTCGACGTTCCTCCTTGCCGCGTGCAGGAAGTGGTTCCCGCCTATGGCGAAGAGGTCGCCGTCCCCGCTGAAGACGGTCACAGAGAGCTCCGGATTGGCGATCTTGAGCCCCGTTGCGAACGGTATCGCCCTCCCGTGGGTCGTGTGGTAGGAATCGACATTGACGTACCCCGCTATCCTTCCAGTGCATCCGATCCCGGACAACAGCACCTGTTTCTTGAGAGGAATGTCAACCCTCTCGATCGCCTGGGCAAAGCAGGTCATCGCGGACCCGAGCCCGCAGCCTGGACACCATATGTGGGGAAGCCTGTCCTGTCTCAGGATGTGATCCAGCGGGTGCTCCTCTACGGTCTCGATCTTGCCCTCGTCGCCTGCTCCTTTTACACTCACTTCGCCACCTCCTTGATCTTCTGTAGAACCGCTTCCGGTGATAGCATTCCTCCGCCCGCGTGAGTAACGCTGAGGACCCTTCCAGAGGCGAACCTCTCAACCTCTCGGGAGATCTGTCCCATGTTTATCTCCGGGACCACGAACGCCTTCGCACTCTCCGCAAGCTCCTTTATCCGCTTCTCGGGAAATGGCCAGGCGGTGATCAGGCGCATGAGACCGGCCTCTATCCCTTCCTTCCTCGCGATGTTGACCGCCCTTCCAGCCGATCTGGATGCCGCACCGTAGGAGACGACGACGATATCCGCATCTTCCGTCATGACTTCCTCGAACTCCCATATCTTGGGTGCGTGCCTCCTGATCTTCTCTATCAGGCGGGTGACCATCTCGTGCTGGGTCTCCTCATCGATCACGGGATACCCGCGGGCATCGTGCGTGAGCCCGGTGATGTGTATGCCATAGCCCTCCCCCGCAAGTGCCATCGGCGGGATGAGGTCCTTGTCCGGCTTGAATGGAAGGTAGTTCTTCTTGCCTTTTGGCCTCTTTCGAGATACGAGCTTTATCTTCTTCGGTCCAGGGATCACGACCCTCTCGGTCATGTGGCCGATTATCTCGTCCGCCATGACTAACACAGGCTGGCGGTACTTCTCTGCCGTGTTGAAGGCCTTGATCGTGAAGTCGAACATCTCCTGGCACGAGTTGGGAACATAGGCGATCGCCTCGTAGTCTCCGTGGGAGCCCCACTTCGCCTGCATCATGTCGGCTTGTCCCGCCAGGGTGGGCAGTCCCGTCGATGGTCCTCCCCTCTGGACGTTGACGATCACGCACGGGGTCTCCGTCACAATCCCGAGCCCGATGTTCTCCTGCATCAGACTGAATCCGGGACCGGACGTCGCCGTCATCGCTTTCGCACCCGCACACGAGGCGCCCAGAACAGCCGCGAGGCTTGCTATCTCGTCCTCCATCTGGATGTAGTGTCCGCCCACTTGCGGGAGGCGCAGGGCCATCCTTTCGGCGGTCTCGGTCGCGGGCGTGATTGGATATCCTCCGAAGAACTTGCAGCCAGCCGCCAGAGCACCTTCCGCACACGCGATATCGCCCAGCATGAAATGGCTTCCCGTGAGCACCGCTTTCATTTCCCTTCCTCCGTGTATATGGCGAACTCAGGGCAGATGAGCATGCAGAAATCGCAGTTCATGCAGTCATCCTCCTTCCCGTCCGCGATCTTGGGCAGATGATAACCCTTCTTGTTGATCTCCTTGGACTCTTCGAGGACGCCCTTTGGACAGAACTCTATGCAGAATCCACATCCCTTGCACCTGTCCGGGATCAGGTATATGTGCCCCTTCGGTGTCTTGATCTCGTCTTTGTCAAGCGGTCTGCGCCAGTACTTCAAGGACAACAACCTCCGAAAACGTAAGACCCTCTGCGTGCGCAATGCCACAACGCCCCACTGCCTGTTCCCTCAAGAAAACCGAAGGTTAACTGAGTCTTGGAACGGACATCCATGGGGGGACCTCGCCTCAATATCGAGGCAGACGGAATTACATTTCAAGGGATATATAAGCCTTATTTGGTGGATTGCGGGGACGGGCTTCTATCCTCGATACATGGGAATAATCGGATTATCGAACCTTCCCAAATGACGAAATGCGCAATTCGGATGGAGGATATCGGGAAGTCCCATGAAAACCTTTTTGTCGATTCGCCCCCTTCCGCGGTCTATGAGAAGGGGGCACCTCTCAGACAACGAGAAGCGGGTGCTGCACGGCCTCGTTCGTTACACGGACATGAAGGACCGAGAGCTCAGCGACATCCTCGGGATGAAGCACTCCACAGTGACCACGATCAAGCACCGGCTGGCGAAGGAGGAATACTTCTCGAGAAAGAGGATCCCTTACCTTCAGAACCTCGGTTGCGAGATGCTCGGCGTGACGTATGCGGAGTTCAACCCGGCGGTCTCTGCGGAGGCCAGGGTCGAGAAGGCGAGGGAGAGGATCGAGATATATGACGAGCTCTTCTATTCCGTCGGTGAGACGAACTACGGGTTCTCGCTGAGCTTTTCCAAGAACTACACGAACATCGAGAAGATCAGCGACATCAGGACGCAGTTGTTCGCGGAGCTCGGATTGCTGGAAGCGACATTCCCGACGCAGATGGTCTTCCCTCTGGAGACGAGCGACATAGTCAGGTTCTTCGACTACTCGAGGCTGCTGGCCAGTGACTTTGGCATAGACGATGAAGACGCGGAGAGCAGGGGGGAGTTCGTGAAGGGCGACCCCGCCACTCTGAAGACGAGAGAGAAGATGGTGTTCTACGCTCTCGTGAGCTATCCCGATGCAAGGGACGGGACCATTGCCGAGAAGACGGGTCTGTCCAAGCACACGATATCCAACATCCGCAGGAGACTGGAGGAGAGGGGACTGATCCGCACGATCACCATCCCGAACCTGAACAAGCTCGGGTTCGAGATACTCTGCCTGGGCCACACGAAGTACAGTCCGAGGACACCCTTTAACAGCGGGACCATCGACATGAGCTATATCGACACAGACTCCGTGGTGTTCCTGGCCGCCAAGAGGTTCGAGAACTTCACGCTCTCGATCTACAAGACATACGAGGACTTCAAGGTCGAGAACTCCGCCCTGACCCGATACTTGAAGGAAAACGAGATGATCGCGGACATGCCTCTGATCCGGCTGTACAGCATCAAGCGGATGATCACGATAAAGGACCTGGTCTTCGGCCCGTTCGTCAAGCAGCTCCTGGATCTGGACGTGGACTTCTAGTCACCGGTCCGATTCTCCCTTTCAAGCTCGAAGACGACGGGGTTCTTGGCGTCCGGACAGCAGAGGACGGCCACGTCTGGGTCCTCTTCCCACGGGAAGGAGCCGCCGAATTGCAGCACCCGGACCGCGGGGAACATAGTGTTCATCGCGCTGGCGCATATCTTGCCTCTGTCATCTGGGTAGACGAACTCCTCGCCCACGGTGTGACCTCCTGGACACTCACCGCCCTCGAGAATCTTCGTTATCCTGATCTTGATTTTGCTGGGTCTCATCTCATCACCACTTGTGTGGGGTATTGCGTTCCCGAAGGCCGTTCCGTCGAGCAACTAGCCCTCGAGTATCGGCGTGTAGCCGTACCAGTCACCCTCAGTCTCTAGGTAGCTGAGGTTCTCCTCGAGCAGCTTCGCGTGTGACTCCTCGAAGCGACTGAGCCTCTCGAAGAGATCCTTCGCGGTCTCCACGCTCGTCAGCTGACCGCAATCGGAGTAGAACTCGATGGACCTTCTCTCTATGTCCAGCGCGAACTTCGTCGCCTCGATCGAGTCCATCTTCTGCGTTATCTCGTCCTTCCTCGAAAAGACAATCCGAGGGTCCGGGAGATCGATGTTGAGTCTCTCGTCGCGTCTCCGGCCCTCTTTGATGTCCTTTTCGAGCTTATCATGCTCCACCTGCAGCCACTTGATGTGATCGACCTCTTGGCTCGCGAGGTACTCGAGGAGAGCTATTCCCTTGTCACTTTCGACGAACCCCTGCACTTCCTTGTAGAAGCTGTACCCGTACTCCTCCAGC
>JAJISH010000049.1 GCA_022848825.1 Thermoplasmatota archaeon | reverse complement strand
GGCTCCGGAGAGCCGCTGGACGGCGGACCGCCAGTGATTCCCGAGAAGAGGATCGAGATCCTGGGCGCGGCGATCAACCCATTCTCAAGAGCCCCGCCAGAGGAGTTCATACAAACCGGGATTTCCACCATAGACGGGATGAACACGCTCGTCAGGGGGCAGAAGCTTCCGATATTCTCCGGCTCCGGGCTCCCGCACAACGAGATCGCACTCCAGATCGCCAGGCAGGCGAAGGTCCTTGGTGAGGAGAAGGAGGAGTTCGCGGTCGTCTTCGTCGCGATGGGCATCACCCACGAGGAGGCGCAGTACTTCATGCAGGACTTCGAGCGGACGGGCGCGCTCAAGCGGGCGGTCCTGTTCCTAAATCTTGCCGACGACCCGGCCGTCGAGCGGTTGATCACGCCCCGAATGGGACTGACCGCCGCGGAATACCTGGCCTACGAGCAGGACTATCACATTCTCGTCATCCTGACTGACCTCACCAACTACTGCGAGGCGCTCCGGCAGATCGGCGCTGCCAGGGAGGAGGTTCCCGGAAGGAGGGGTTATCCGGGCTACATGTACACTGACCTGGCGACGATGTACGAGCGGGCGGGCAGGATACACGGCAAGAAGGGTTCCATCACTCAGATCCCGATCATATCGATGCCGGACGACGACATCACGCATCCGATACCGGACCTGAGCGCCTACATCACGGAAGGCCAGCTGGTCGTCTCAAGGGAGCTGCACAGGAAGGGCATCTACCCGCCGATAGACATCTCCCCGTCGCTCTCGAGGCTCATGGACGCCGGGATCGGCGCAGAGCAGACGAGGGAGGACCACAAGCAGGTCTCGGACCAGTGCTACGCCGCTTATGCGGAAGGAAAGGACCTCCGCGGGCTGGTCGCGATCGTCGGAAAGGAGGCGCTCTCCGGGAGGGACAGGAAACTGCTCGACTTCGCGGACGTGTTCGAGGCCGAGTTCGTCCGCCAGGGCAGGGAGGAGGACAGGGAGATCCTCAGAACGCTGGGCATATCCTGGAACATGCTCGCCGCGCTGGAGAAGAGGATGCTGACGAAGATAGACAGGGTCACGTTGGAGAAGTATTATCCCAAACGCCAAGAGGGAGAGGATGGTCAGGGAGTACAAGGCGACTAGGTCGGAGCTTATCGAGCTCAAGAAGCAGATCAAGTTGTCCACGACCGGGCACAGACTGCTCAAGATGAAGAGGGACAGCCTCATCGCCGAGTTCTTCAAGATCCTGGACAAGGCCAAGGGCATCAGGTCCGGCATTCAGGACAAGTACGACCGCGCCATGGAGAGGCTATCCATCGCGAAGGCGATCGAGGGCACGATAGGCGTGAAGTCGGCCGCGTTCGCTGCGCTCGAGAACCCGGAGATGGAGCTCACAACGAAGAACATCATGGGCATCGTCGTTCCGGAGATCCAGTCCAGGAGCGTCAAGAAGAGGATCGACGAGCGGGGCTACGGCATCATAGGCACGTCCTCCAGGATCGACGAGGCGGCCGAGGCGTTCGAGGACCTGGTGGAGGACATCGTCATCGCGGCGGAGATCGAGACCACGATGCGGCGGCTGCTGGACGAGATCGAGAAGACGCGAAGGAGGGTCAACGCGCTCGAGTTCAGGGTCATCCCCAATCTCGAATCGCAGGAGGCGTTCATCAGGCTCCGGCTGGAGGATCTCGAGCGGGAGAACATCTTCCGCCTCAAGAGGTTCAAGGAGGCCTGATGGGTCTTATCGACTGGTTCGTCGGGTTGTACCAGACGCCCGAGGGGAAGATGAAGCTCTTCCGCATTCTGTTCTGGATATCGACCGCCTTCATGCTCTTCGGGCTGGGGCTGATCGTTCTGTGGGCCTTCGGATGAATCTGTGAGGGTGGCGGGCTCAGAACTGCTTCTAGTGCGGGGACACAGCGAACAGCAAGGATCCTGCAAGGAATAGCAAGGGTTCGGCAAGGGTTCGGCAAGGATTCGACAAGGATCCGACAAGAAGCCCACAAGGAAGAAGCAAGGATTCGACAAGGATGTCTATGGTAAGTGTATGGTAAGTCCCTAGGATGTCACAGGAAACCTAGGGCGGAGCTTAGGGCTTGCCTATGATTTGTCACGACTCGGCCCGTGCACGCTGCTCAAATGAGTACCCTACTCCTGGTGAAGGATCCGTGGAAGAAGCTTCGAGTCCGAACGCGATGGAAAGCGGGAAATAGACGCGCCGATTATGAACTGGTGAATGAGCGGGATAGCTGACGTCTTCCTTTTCGTCTCCATAGCCCTTCTCGCAATCGGCTTCTTCTGGAAGCACAACCGCTGTCACCTCGTACGCGCGGCGGGCTGGACGGTCTTCGGCATCTTCTGGTGGCTCCAGATACCGGACTACATCGCGGCGGTGGACGTCTTCAACGCGCTAGCGAGCGCGCTTGCCCTGCCCGCCTTCATGTTCTTCGCATATCACGAGTTCCTGTCCTACCGCTGGCGGGAGGAGTACCAGCCGCTCAAGTTCCTGGCGGGCGCGACGTTTCTCGCGGCGGGCGTCTTCTTCACCGTCGACAGGATCCCGTTCCTCGCGGGCAACCTCATCCAGGTCGTTGCCGACCACACGGTCGCTCTGCTGAACGCGTTCGGCGGGAACTACTGGACCGAGGGCATCCACTACCCCGGCGGGTTCAGCTGGTACAGGTTCTCCCCCGAGGAGATCTACGTCCCGATCAGGGAAGCGGACATACACATCATCCTTGCCTGCACCGCCATACAGGCCCTTGCGGTCGCGGTGAGCTTCATCGTCTCCACGGAAGCCAAGTGGAAGCGCAGGGGCATCGCGCTCGGGATTAGCATCCCCGTGATCTACATCATGAACCTGGTGAGGAACGTGGTGGTGATACACCTCTACGACGTCCAGAGCGTCAGCTTCGAGCTCGCTCACGGCTCCATCGGGAAGATCATATCGCTCCTCACGCTCGTGGGGCTGGTCGTCCTGCTCTTCGAGATCCTGCCCCAGTTCTATGACAACATAATGGGCTCGTTCGACCTGCTGTGGAGAAAGGGGCCCAAGCACGAGCCGAAGGACATCTACGAGCGGTTGTTGAAGAAGAAGCCTACTTGAGCTTCCGCTCCCAGTCGCCCTCTTTGTATTTCTTCACCCCGACGATGAGGGCCATCATCTCGTCCAGGTCCTCGAGCGAGGTCACGTCGCCCGACCACTTCTTCTCGTGGAACCCGTACCTCGTCTCGAAGTCCATGACGAAAGCCGTCATGGTGCTCTCCGCCCACTTGGGCGGGTTGCCGGCGAAGAACGCCGCAGCGTAGATGTGCGAGCCCTTGGCGATGAGTATTTCCTTCTCCCCGAACTCGAACCTTCTCAGCTGGTCGTCCTCCCTGAAGGAGTCGCGTATGAACTCCTGTATCGCGGTGAGCATCCCCGCCAGGATGTCCTCGTCCCTGTCCGCGTGCAGCCTTCTCGTCCTGTGAGCGATGAGCCTGCCCTCGTTGCCCACGATGAACATGTCCTCGACGGCGTACATCTCCCTGATGCTGCGCCACGCGAAGATCAGGACCGCAAGCACGACAATGAAAATGAACGCGGACCATGGGAAGAACAGGACGTCCCAGATCGGCGGGGCGAGCGCTCGCACCCTCACGGACGCGGAGGCGGTGACGCCGCTCACAGTCGCGTTCATCCAGCCGCTGTCGGATATCGTCTGGGCCTTCAGCTCGTTCTGCGTGACGGAGCCCACGTTGCTCGTCCAGACCACCTGGGTCGGGGCTATCTCCACCTCGTTGCCGTCGGCGTCATATCCCACGGCCAAGAACACCTGCTTCTGACCCACCTTGAGGTCCACCGTGTCCGGGATTACCTCCAGCGTCGCCAGTGCACCGGCGATGATGAGGAAGTCATCCGTCGCCGCCGACAGGTTGTCGTCGTGGCGGGCGGTGATGTTCCCAACGCTTACCGCTAGAACGGGATCGAAGACAGCGTAGTCCCGTCGCTCGGGGG
>JAJISH010000048.1 GCA_022848825.1 Thermoplasmatota archaeon | reverse complement strand
TCAGAGACATCCTGATCTTTGTTGCATTCATAACCACCGCTGTCAAGGACCATGAGTTCTGGGAAGGTCAGGGGGAGATTGTCACAGTAGTGCACATCATAGGCGCTTATCAGAATGGGTCCATCTACGATTTGGCCTATCGTGTCCAGCAGCTTCTGCAAAGGTAGATTGGCTCGACTTGAGACTGCAGGCACCAACATTGGTGTCTTTCCAACTTCCAGACCGTCCAATGAAATCCTAAGCTTTC
Source organism: Thermoplasmatota archaeon (assembly GCA_022848825.1). Lineage (GTDB taxonomy): Archaea > Thermoplasmatota > Thermoplasmata > RBG-16-68-12 > JAGMCJ01 > JAGMCJ01. Next base: position 1,419 of record JAJISH010000048.1, on the reverse strand, counting down.
TAGCCCACATCTAGTGCTCTCCTATCACGGCATGACGTGCACCTTCCACATGGTGGATCAGATCCTACTTCGCAGCTGTACGTGAGTCCTACCGGCACATCATTGTCTTTGCAGTACTCTAGTATCATCCTCTTATCCCACTTGAGAAAAGGCGTATCCAAGGCTACCTGTCCGCCTGTGTAACCTTCAAGCAATCTATTGACGTCTCGGGAAAAGACCTTGGAGCAATCGTAATAGGGCACTCCTGAGTGTATTCCCAAGCAAATAATGCCCCGAAATGCTGGCCTAGCCAATAGCGCAGCGAAGACTAGAAAGGCATTCCTGCCAACAATCTCACCCTGACCGTGTCCTTGAGGGATTGTGCATTCACAACCAAGGAACTTGATTCCGTAGTGGGATGCGATGCTTCTTGCACTAGAGAGTTCCTTTTCTCCAGCCTTCTGACCGTAGTCAACGAAGATGCCTTCCACATCGAGTCCTTGATCAAGACAGTAATGGACGCAAGCAGTTGAGTCAAGGCCCCCACTGAGCAAGATTATGCATGGAGTTCTTCCCTCCGTCATCAAACTCACCAATGGACGCTTGCCAAGAACCCGTAGGGACCTATCTCCTTATGTTACTATTGGCTACGAGTAGGTCCTTCTGAAGACAAAACGTAATTCAGGTGAACGATTCGTCCACACGCCAACCTGGCATGAGAGTGCGGACTGTGTAGGGGCCGTCACGCAATCTCGAACGTCGACTTGCAGAATTGGCAGTTCACTACCTGCCCGCGAATGGCGATGAAGTCCAGCGTCGCCCCGCACGGCGGGCACGAGTGTATCCTCATCTCCGACCACCCCTCTGGAGCCGAGAGAATAATCAACGCATAAGCCGTCTGTGCCATCGACATGGGCGCCCCAACCGTCTCCGTTCTAGGACGTAGCCTCGATGTCACCCAGCGACGAGATCATAGGCAATAGAAACGGTGAAATCGCCTGCGTCACGAATCGGATATTCTCATACACATCTTCTTCTTCATCCTTGTCTTCTGCTTTCTCATACTCATTCAAGATCGCGAGACCGACTAGAACCACACCGTACTTGTACTGGGCTTCAAGAAGCTGAGGGTCGACTCTGGGCCTTCCCTTAATCTCAGTTTGAAGGTGGATATTGTCCATATTGATATAGAAATCGTAGCCACTCTCCTCGCCTCCATATCTGACCTTGAGAGAGCTCTCGCGGTCGAAATCATACTCCTCCCAGGTGGTTTTTCTCACATCGACTATGTTGGGCAATGCCAAGTGTGAGGGGCGCTCACGGTCACTTCCTTTGTCATCGCTCGGAGGTTCCTTCCTCTTACCCGGAGGACCACCTCTCTTGTCCTGTTCCTTCCTGACTCTGACGAAGAACCCACTCTGAAATGGATTCACGAGCGTC
>JAJISH010000047.1 GCA_022848825.1 Thermoplasmatota archaeon | reverse complement strand
GATCATTGATGAAGCAGAAGAGCCTCGACCAGTGGTTCTGAGACCGTCCCCACGCGGAGGTTTTCGTTTCGGCGTTCGGGACCACCAACGCGCTTCCTCGATATCCGCGTGCCTGACCCTCACAACGACGGCTTGGACGACCGCATCCTTTTTATATCACGAGAAATTCATTGCCGCTCGTGTTGGACTGGCCAATCGAGGTCGCAATTCCGACGGTCGCGATCGTCTGCGGGGTCCTGAGCTTCCTGGCCTACCACAAGGAAGTGCTCAACAAGGAGGGCGCCGCCACTGCCTTCGGAGTGGGCTTCGTCATAGGTGTCTTTGGTCACATAGCGTGGCTCATCCTCCTTCTGATATTCCTCCTGACCAGCTTCGCGGCAACGCGCTACAAGTTCGCGCTCAAGGAGAAGAAGGGCGTCCAGGAAGGCGTGAAGGGCGAGCGGGGAGGGGGGAACGTCGTCGCGAACGGGCTTGTACCGGCGGCGATAGCCTTTCTGCCGTTCATAGCCCAGAGCATGGCGGTCGAGCCCTTTCCCCTGGAGCATACTGGCATTATCTTCGTGTCGGCCATAGCGGTGGCCGCAGCGGATACTCTCGCGAGCGAGATCGGTGTCCTGAGCGACAGGACCTATCTGATCACAACGCTCAAGAGGGTCCCACCGGGGACGAACGGCGGCGTGTCAAGGCTCGGGAATCTCTCCGCGCTGGCCGCGGCAGCTTACACGGCGGTCATGGGGTGGGTGTTCCTCGCATTCCTCACGGACACGATGCCCATGAATCCGCTCGTGATCATCATCCCGCTCGTGATCGGCTTCGTCGGCTGTCAGATCGATAGCGTGTTCGGGGCGACGCTGGAGACGAGAGGGTGGCTTACGAAAAAGACCAACAACCTCCTCACGGTGTCCATCGGGGCAGTTCTGACCTGGTTCGTGCTGCACTCCAACTTCTTCAATTGGCTCATGAGCCTTTCGTTCTAGACTCGATCAGTTCGGTGATGATCCTCACTCCTTTGTCCGCGAGTTCCTTCGCTCTACCCTGTGATTTCGATTCCGCGAACACTCTGAAGAGCGGCTCGGTCCCCGATGGTCTCACGAGAATCCAACCGTCCGGGTAGAGGACCTTCACACCGTCGGTCGTGTCGATCTCATTTCCTTCGAACTCGCTGGAGAGCCCTTCGAGGACCTCGGACTTGATCTCGTTGGGGCAGTGAATCTTCTTCTTCAAGTTGTGATAGACGGGCACTTCCTGCAGAAGGCTCGACAGCTGCTCTCCGGAGAGAATGAGAAGCTCGATGACCTTCGCCGCTGCCATGCCACCGTCCCTGCAATACTGATGCTCTGGAAAGATCAGCCCGCCGTTCTCCTCCCCGCCAAAGACGGCGCCCGTCGCTTTCATCACCCTCGCGACTATCGGAGAGCCCACGGCCGTGTACCTGATCTCCCCGCCAGACTTCGTCACGGCCTCTTCGACACAGCTCGATGAGCTCACTGGCGTGACAACGAGCCCGCCCGATTTCTCCTCCACTGTCCTCTTCGCGATCAGCGCCAGGCTCTTGTCCCCGGGGACGTAGTTGCCATTCTCGTCGACGAACACGGACCTGTCCGCGTCGCCATCGTGCGCGATCCCGAGGACCGCATCGGAGTCCGCAACGACTTCCATCAGCTCGGCGAGGTTCTCCTGGATCGGCTCCGAATTGTGACCGGGGAAAGTGCCGTCCGGGACCTCGTTCAGCAGCACCGTCTCGCATCCCAGGCGTTCGAGCAGCCGAGGAGATGAGAGGTATGCGGCGCCGTTCGCGCAGTCGAGGACGACCTTGGGTTTCGCCCGCTTGATGGACTCCACGTCCACGTTCCCTAGTATGGACGAGATGTAATTGTCAACGGCGTCGACGTTCTCCTCGCGGTTCCTGTAGTCCTCCCATCCAACAGTGAGAAAGCGCTTCGAGAAGTAGATGTCCTCGATGGCCTCCTCGCCCGCCTTGTCCATCTCCATACCCTGGGCATCGACGCACTTGATTCCGTTGAACTCGGGAGGATTGTGCGAGGCGGTGATTATGATCCCGCCGGAATAGTCGCCGTTCTTCACCTCCAGCTGTAGCGTCGGGGACGGTACAATGGAGAGGTCAATCACGGAGCAGCCAGCCGAGAGGAGGCCGG
>JAJISH010000046.1 GCA_022848825.1 Thermoplasmatota archaeon | reverse complement strand
AGAAAACCGAGGATGCACAGCCCGACGACGCCGATGACGAGCACCTTCGTGAAGTGCTTCGAATTCGCTATCCGAGTAAACGTCCCTCCACGCTCCATCCGATCTCCTCAACGAGGAGCGCGCTCATAAAGCTAGTGGCCGGACTCCCGCCCCCAGTCCTCGATGTATGCTCCATCCTCTCCGTCTCGATCTCCTTCACCTTGCCTGCCTCGAGCCTTCTGGACTCCTTGATCTGCGCAGCCCCTCATATCATTCTCAGATAGCGTTAAATACCGACAACCTCATGAAATGAAAGCTTAGGCTGGAGGGAGGAAAATGATTCGATTGTGCAAGAAGTCAGTGCTAGTGTGGGGGATTGGTCTCACGATGATGCTCTCGATGCTGGCGTGGATACCGGCACCCGTATCGGCGCAGACGTACCCGACAATCACCTTGAACGTATACAAGATCCAGGAGATCGATGCTATCGATCTCTTCGGGGGGGATTGGGACTGGTACTACTACATCGGGACGTATGACGGCGCCTGGTCGTGGTCGGGCCCGCACGATGCGCCCAACGGGCAGGCGGCCATGATAGATGTGGATCACGCGCTCCAGGCGACGACGAGCACGTTGCAGTTCGCAGTCGTCTTCTGCGAGGGGGACACCTGGACAAATGACGACAGAGCGGACATCAGCTCCGACCTCGGAGGCGGGGCGGATGACGTGTCGAGCTGCGTTCCCGCCCCGGACCCGCCTGCTGGGGCGTACATCGGCACGTGGAATCTCCTGACGGAGACCTTGAGCGGGGACACGACGACCATAGACTCGGGCTACTTCAAGACGTCCGGCGAGTTCGACGGCAGCACGGCGACCGACGAGAACGACGCGGCGTTCTGGTTCGACATCACGGACAACTACTACCCGCCGACCGCCGAGGCGGGCCCGGGGAAGACAGGCTACGTCGGCGACAGCATCTCCTTCAACGGGAGCGGCTCGATAGGATCACCGGGCTCATCGATCGAGAACTGGGAGTGGGACTTCGACGATGACGGCACGTACGACTCCACCGGCGAGATTACCACGACGACCTTCTCGACGAAGGGCAATCACACCGTGACGCTAAGAGTGACTGATAGCATCGGCACGACAGCGACGGACACTACATGGGTCGACATCCTGAACAAGGACCCGGTGGCTGCCTTCACGCATAGCCCCACCAACCCTGACACGTCCGATGACATCGAGTTCGTCGACACGTCCGCGGATCCGGACGGAACGATCGCCTCGTGGTCCTGGGACTTCGGGGACGGCAGTACGTCCACGGACAATAACCCGGCGCACTCGTACGCCGATGACGGTGAGTACATCGTCACCTTGAACGTCACGGACAACGACGGCGCGACCAACGAGACATCGCATCCGATCACTGTCCTGAACGTTGGTCCAATCGCGAGCTTCAATGTATCTCCCGCTGAACCGATAGTGGACAAAGAGGCCCAGTTCACGGACATGTCCACGGACAGCGATGGAAACATCGCCGCCTGGGAATGGGCCTTCGGGGACGGCAGTACGTCCACGGGCATCCCTCTCCCGACGCACGAGTACGCTGAAGTCGGGGAGTACAACGTGACTCTGACGGTATACGATGACGATGGGGCCACCGACACATTTGAGCTCACCATCACCGTGAAGGAGCCGGAGCCGCCCTCGGGGCTTGGCGCGCTCGCAGACTACTGGTGGCTCGTGGTCATAATCGTAATCATCGTCGCGCTGGTCTTGATACTTCTGCTGATAAGAAAGAAGCCCGCTGAGGAGAAGCCCCCGCTGGAAGAGACTCCCGAAGAGACTGGTCCTCCGTGATAGTCTTAATAGGCAGAGGACTCTACTAAGACCTGCAGATGAAGACTGCTGCGAAGTGGCTTGTGACACTGCTATTCATCGCTGTTATCTTGGGCGCTCCTCCCGCCAAAGCCTACACCGAGTGGGACAGCCTGAGCCCGGAGAACTCGACCCATCAGTTCCTTTTCGATCAGATACCAATCATCCTGGCGAACGACGGTCACGCGGGCATTGCCGACTTCATCGATGGGCGAAATCTCATGAGGATGAAGCTGGGGAGCATACGAGCGGATGAGACTCTCTGGGACTCGAGGGAGCACTACATGGACCCCCATACCCACGACGGGCTCGTTGGATTCAAGTCGGCGGGCCAGCTCGGGGCGGAGAGGTTCGACGCGGCAGTGTCCGACTGGATCGCGGGCAACAAGGACAACGCCTTTTACAACCTCGGCTGGGCGACCCATCTCGTCCAGGATTTGACGGTTCCCCACCACGCGGCGCTGACACCGCTGGACTACCACGCCGAATACGAGCAGTGGGTCCTCGACCACCGGCAAGACTACGCGGTGAACTCGGGCGGCATCTACGACTTCGATTCCTACATCCCGGGCCACTACGAGAGCGAGAGCGATCCCTTCGACTGGGTGGACTACAACGCCCACTACGCCATCCAGTTCTTCGAGGATGTCAACGGCGAGAACGGGCAGGGCGGGAACGACTACGGATATGCGGCTGCCAACCTCCTGCCGAGGGCGCAGAGGACTTCGGCGGGCTTTCTGATGATGTTCTTGGAGACGGTGAACGCCGCACCGCATGCCGACGGCGGAGGAGACAAGGTTGTCAAGGAAACAGAGTTCGTCTCATTCGACGCCTCTGGCTCTTCGGACGATATGGGGATAGTCAATTGGACATGGGACTTCGGCGACGGGTCGGTCGGCTACGGAAGGAAGGTTGTTCATTCGTATCCCCTGGGTTCCCATCTGGTCTTCTTGACGGTAAGGGACATTCTGGGGGAGGAAAGCAGCGACTCTCTTTCCGTTCTCGTCTTGGACGTCACGGCTCCCATTGCCTTCGCGGGGGATGACAGACACGTCGTCGCGGGAGAGGAATTCACCCTGGACGCTTCCGGCTCGTCCGACAACGTCGGCATCGTGAACATGATGTGGACCTGCGATCAGACAGTGATTGGATATGGTGAGACGCTGGATCACACTCTTGACGCACCGGGCAGCTACCGCATGTCCCTGATAGCCGAGGACTCGGCAGGCAACTACGGTTTCGATGATTTCATCGTCTTCGCTCTGGACGTCAACCCGCCACAGGCGATCGTGGACGAGAAGGTCACCTTGACGATCGGCCAGACGTGGACGTTCAACGCATCTTGCAACGACGACTTCGGCATCGCGAATCTGACGTGGTTCTTCGGGGACGGGGACCTCGCCTGGGGAGATCAGGTGAATCACTCCTATGAGTACGAAGGGATCTACGTCGTCACCCTGGTCGTCGAGGACCTCTCTGGGAATTCGGACAAGGCGAGGGTCACGGTCACGGTTGTGCCTCCGACGGACAGCTCACCAGATGGGGATTCGAGTGTCGCCTGGCTGGTGCTATTTGGTGTGTTGGCGATTGTCATTGGCCTCATTGTCGTCATTCTGGTCTGGAGGATACTCAAGGCGCGATCACCCTGATGCTGTCGTACGCCTCGAACGCGGTGCCGTCCTCCCACTTGCCCGTGATCTTGACCTGCACGGAGTCGCCCACCTGCACGGTGTCCTTGAAGTCCTGTCTGTTGAACTTGAGCATGAGCACGTCGTCCTGATAGTCCCATCTCTCGGGCGCGAGGGCGTCCTGCAGGAGGATCGTCGATACGTCCATGTCGTGCACGGATGCGTTCTCCGCGCTGAGGTAGGCGGTTATCCATCTTCCCTTGGACTTGAGGTTGAGTGTGTCGGGGTCGATGTCGAGGGTGAGTGTGCGGGAGGGCTCTGGAGGTTGGGACTCCCCCTTCGTGGCATATCTTGTTTCATAATTGGCGGATCCCCAGTAGCTCACATGAGGGTTGCCACGGCTGTCCAAAGCAAGGGAGGGAGAAGCGATTCCAGGCAGATACCCAGGAATATCGACGATCTCGGTCTGCCAGTTTCCCTTGCCGCGCGAGGCGAACATGACCTTGTGGGACTCCTTCGGCTCAGATCTATTCACGTAGACAAGACTCGGAACGTCATCTTCATCTATCACCAAAGACGTGAAGCCACCATCAGCTCCCGGGTAGTCCACGACTTCCTTGACCCAACTGAACCCATCCCAGTAGGCATACTTCACCGCATGATTGGTCTTGTCGAAGTAGCTGATGTGGGGATGGTCATCAGAATCCAGAGCTATGGAGTTATGCCAGCCCACCATCCCTTGATCGTCCACGGTTTGGTTTGTCCATGAACCATTTGAGCGATAGGCGTACTTGAGAACATTCTCGTATCCGTCAAGGTATGACACGTGCGGGTCATTCTCAGAGTCGAGGTCAAGCGATACGCGAGGCCCCCAAGGCATGTGAAGCGGTCCCGATTCAGCTATCCATTCTACACTCCACTGTCCGTTCTTCCGAAGGGCGTACATGACACGCGTGGCGGATATGTCCCTGGGGTCAAGGTAGACTACGTGTGGATTTCCATAATCGTCCAGCCTGAGAAGGGGTTCACCACGCCCGTAATCCACGATATCTTCGCGCGACCACACGCTTCCGTTGAAATGCAGATGGACAAGTGCGCTCGGATCTGAGTCGTGGAACACGACATGGATCTCGTCAGAAGGCCCTATTGCCATCGACTGGTCTGCACCACCGAGGTTCGCGGTGTCAAGGAGTTCGCTTGTCCAGTTTCCATCCTCTCTGTGAGACAGAAAGAGATCGCCTGGAGGGTAATACGAAATCCAAGGACTGTCGGTGGAATCGACAGCTATAGACGTTTGCGCAAACCCTATTGGGCTGTCCACGATCTCGATTCGCCAATCCGTGGAAAGGACCCGTTGTCCTTCCTCCTGCTCATCCAGCGGA
>JAJISH010000453.1 GCA_022848825.1 Thermoplasmatota archaeon | reverse complement strand
CCTCGCTACTTGGGGATTACACGTTCGGCATATGGGCGTCGGATGTCAGCGGTCGCTTCGACCACGCGGATGGAGGGTTCAGCGTTGTGGATACTACTCCGCCATCCATAGGCCAGCAGAAGGCGACACCCAATCCGCAGGCCTGGGGGCAGTCTTCCGCCGTGTCGGTCGTGGCAGGCGACAACTACGAGCTGTCCGGCGTGTGGGTCCAGATCTGGGACCCGGACAACAACTACGCGGGCAACTTCTCCATGTCCTTCGCTGCTGGCGAATACGTCTACGATCTCGAATGCTCCAAGGTGGGTAACTACTGGCTGAAGCTCTCTGCCGGAGACTCCAGCGGCAACTGGAGATCCGTTTCCTTGACCCTCGTCTGCGAGGACAGAACCGGACCTGACATAACCGCCCAGGCGATCCCTGACGAGCAGGAGATCCACGGCACGGTCAAGATAACCGCGAGCGTTGTGGACAACGACTTCGTCACCGGTGTTTGGGTCGAGTTCACCAGTCCGACTGGTCCCGCCGGCAACTTTTCCATGAGCCCTTGCGTCGAGGGCTACTGCTTCTCGACGGACTTCTCTGACCTTGGGAGCTATCAGTTCGTCGTATCTGCGGTCGACGCGAGCGGTAACTGGGGGGCGTTCCAGGGTGGATTCCTCATTGTAGATACAACCTCGCCGACCGCGAACGCGGGACCTGACATGTCGATCGTACGGGGCGAATCCGCCGAGCTCGACGGATCGGCCTCCACGGACAATCACGGCATCGAATCCTGGACGTGGACGTTCAATGACGGCTCTGGGGACATCGTTCTCGAAGGTGCCGTCGTCACGCACAGCTTCGGGATTTCCGGGGACTTCCTCGTGACGCTCGAGGTCTCCGACCTCGCCGGCAACACGGCAACTGACCAGCTCTGGATCCATGTCGGCGACTGGTCGACTCCGAAACCGCCCGAGGGGCTCGCAATAGCCAAGAGGGGCTACGATTTCTTGACGCTCAGCTGGACCGCGCCCAGCCAGAACATCGATGGATCGCCTCTCGGGGACCTTGTCGGATACCATGTGTACAGGGCGTACGAGCCGGGCGGCCCGTACGTGAGGCTGACCAGTTATCCGATAGATGTGACGACGTACAACATCACCAATCTCGCAGAGGGCTCTCTTGCATATTACGTGGTGACCGCCGTCAACTCGCGGGACCTGGAATCGGACCGCTCGAGCGAGCTCCTTGCGGAGACGCTCAGCAGAGCATCCGTCACCGGTCTCGTCTTTGATGGATCCGGTGCACCTCTTGCCTCGGTGAAGGTGGTCCTTCTCGATCGGCAGGGGGCAACGCTACGGACGGCGTACACGGATTCGGAGGGGAGATACACGTTCACAGCTCTCGATGCTGGCCTCCATACCGTCGAGGCGTCCAAGGATGGATATGGAAGTGCCCGGACGACCATCAACATCGATGTGGGTTCTGAGGCTCAGGATCTCGTTCTGAAGAAGAACGACGAGGGCCTGCCATGGATGTTCATCGTCCTGCCTCTACTGGTCATTGTGATAATCGCCATACTGCTTGTCATGCGCAGGAGGAAAAGGCCCGGAAAAGAGAAGGTCTGAAATCGGTTCATACAAAATAGCAGAATTCTATATCATTCCGCAAAGTCTCATGTCATCTTGGGGCAACGGTGTTATGGGTTGTCCCACGATTCGAAACATTTATAAATGACCCCACTAATGCCATCATCCTCCATATCACATGAAACGTTGAGGAGAAGGGGGAGATATCGGGGGGCATTGGAATATACGAAATCATCTTACAAGGGGGCACTAGCGATTTTTCTGTTGAGGGTAGAGGCGAGGAGGTGAATCACGAGTAGACGATAAGCACCAGCGGGCAGCTCGCACTTGAGAAGAACAGACTGCCCGCCGGTGTACACCACACACGGAGCGTGATGCAATATTTAATATGACATCGGGGATATTTAAGTATATCGGACACACTGGCATGCCCGCCAGTAACCTCTCGAGGGGGAGAGTATTTTGGCCTACGCAGTCGTAGCCTATCCCTCCCTCGTGGATGAGGCCAAGGCTGGTAGCATACTCCTCAAGACAAGAAGACACGTCGCGGACATCGTTGTCTGCGTTGGTGAAGGAGACACCGGGGTCGCGGAGATCGCAGCCCTGGCCGGAGCGCAGGTCCTTGAGACGAACCACGGTGGGGTGAAGTCG
>JAJISH010000452.1 GCA_022848825.1 Thermoplasmatota archaeon | reverse complement strand
TCTTCACGGTGAGGATCCTCGTCCTCTTCGTGGTCTTCTTCTTCGGGTCCAGAACGTTGGCCCACTCGGCCTTCAACAGCCTGACCTTCTGATTGTGTCCTCTGGTCCTGTACAGCTTGACTCTATGTTCCCCGGTGGAAGCATACTGCTGCTCCCTGCCTATCTCGAACTTCCTCTTCTTGCGGGATCGGGGCAGTCTTCCGCCTGAGGACTTCCTCCTGGATTTTCCTTGCCAAAGAGCCATGGTTTCACTGGGGCCTGCACCATTGACGGTGCTCTATAAAAACGTTGCGAAGGTCCAGTTGCTGGTCTGAAGACAGCACGGTCACTCCTTCAGAAGGACTTCCCTGGTCTCAGTGTCGACCATCGCGTACCTACCGAACATCCCGCCGCCCGGATTGATGTAGATAGTCTCCTCTCTGTGGATTCCAAAACTCTCGTGCAGATGACCGAAGATTGAGAAGATGGGCGAGAACTCCTCCACGATCTCCTTGATGGCCATGCTTCCAACGGAACCCCGTCCTGGCACGACATCCAGCCGTCCCCTGGGCGCGTCGTGCGTCACGAGAATAACGCCTGGCCTCATCAATGGAGTGAGCGCTGACCTAATCTCGTCCTCCGAGACCTCGAACGGGGTGTGGAAAGGTGTCGGGCTCGAACCGCCCAGTCCAACGAAGGTGCAGTCATCCACCTCGATTCTCCTTGCGTGAAGCGAGACGCCCATGTCCTCCAATAGGGACTTCGTCTCCAGAGGGTCGCAGTTTCCTGGGATGGCGAGGACTCTGCCCGGAAGCCCCTTCAGAAAGGACCTCGCCCAAGCCAATGGCCCGAAGTGAGTGATATCTCCACACACGAGAGTCAGGTCTGGCTCTTGGGAGAGAACAGCCTCGCGAATCGCCCTTGCCCCTTCGTTCGAGGAATGGATGTCAGAAGTTGCCAGTATCCTCATGTCCCCACGCCCTTCAGGCTATTCCAAAGCTCAGATCGCCATAGAAGAAGATGTAGGAGATTAGGAACCCGAGGATGGCTCCTGCATTCAGTAGTGGAAGGCCTGCCTGCGGATTCCCCTTCAGCACGAACCTCATCAGAATCGAGAAGCCGATGACGACGCCGATTATCGTGAATATGGCGACCAGGATCTGAGCGGGGAAACCGATGAAGAGCTGGTCGGGTAGCCAGCGAAAGGCAGACACGACGAGGGCCCCGGGGATTATTATGTCCCCGAGCCCCATGAACATCGCCTCCCGCTTTTTCTTCTTCTTTAGCTGTTCCTTGAGACCTGCCTCGGTCTTGTAGGAATATGATCTGGATTTCGGTATGACAAGGAGAATCGGGAGATGCTGTTCCGTGACAGCATCGGCCAAGGTCACCATGTGTTTTGTCTTGTAGACGGAGATCGCATCGTACACCGCAAGCGCGACGAGCAGAATGATTGCCGGGAGTATCGCGAAGGATATCCCGATTATGGCCGTCACACCCGCCGCAACAGTGATCCCCACGCCGTCGACGACGTACCACTCAGGATGCTTGTAGGAGACGAAAGTCACGACTGTGGCGATCGCAACCGATACGATCATGGAGATCAGATCGGCGGTCGCAGGATCAAAGGCCACAAGCAAGCCGTAGTACAGAGGAACGGATAGGACGAAGATCATGGTGAGGAAGATCGCTAGGAGCACGAAAAGGGTGATGAAACCCTTCCTACCCATCCTGACCGCAAGAAGGATGATACCCGTGAAGGCCAGGATGAGGAACACATAGAGAATGGGGTTGACCGGGTCCTCGGGATTGGGGAACGCCTCGTATCCGCTTGCCGCGAAAGGTATCGCAAGGAGGACCGCGAGCGATTGCGTGATGACTAATAGACAACCCATTGCGACGACGGCGGGGACTTCCTCTTTCATCTCATTCCCTTGAGAGAGTGGCGAAGGCGATGTTCCCCGTGATCTTGTCAATCCTGATCTTGACGATCGAGCCCTTAGCGGTTCCTGGCACATAGATGATGTACTTGTCCTTCTTTGCGATACCGTCTCCCTTCTTCCCTATGTCCTGAATCATGACCTCGTAGATCTTGCCCTCCACAAGAGGCGCCTCCTCCTCCTTTGGGAGAATCCTTCCGAACTTGACAGGTCTATGGGCACCGCAGGCATCGCATTCCAGCAGCGTTACTCGCCCCTCCTTGACGAGCTTCGTGTCCGGGCGCTGGCATTCCGAGCACAGGACGAAGGTCTCGATGTAGCCCTTCAGGCGTTTCTCGACTTGGATTGCCGGAACCCTCCCCTTGAAAACGACCCTCTTCCCGTCGATCGTGCCAGCCGTGCCGAGTTCCCTGAGAAGGTAGACGAGTATCTGCGACGGCTCTCGGTTCACGGCATCGGCTATCTCCTCGAAGTTCCTGAAGACAGTAGTCTTCCCCTCGATGAACACCTGGACCTCGGGCACTCTGAACCTCTCGCGTGTGATCACTCTCTCGGGCAGGCTCTTTCTTGCTCTCTCCAATAGTGCATCGTAGTCTTGCTCTGCCATTCACCGACAGAAGAGTCAGGTCATCTAAAAAGCTTTGCCATTCGGCCGTCTATTCCCTTTTCCGCTCGAGAGATGCCCGGACCAGTCCGTAATGGAGCGGGGACGGCCTGAGCGGTCTCGACTTGAACTCCGGATGGAACTGCGACGCGACGAAATAGGGATGGTCTGCCAACTCCGCGATCTCCATCCTCCTGTCATCCATCGACCGTCCGGTGTATTCCAGACCTTCCTTCTCGATTCTGTCTATGAAGTCAGGATTTATCTCAAACCTGTGCCTGTGTCTCTCCTTTATCCTGGTGTTCTCGTAGAGACTCTCGGCGGTTGAGCCCTCTCTGACGGCTATCTCGTGAACACCGAGCCTCATCGTTGCGCCCATGTCCACGACCTCCTTCTGCTCCGGGAGCAGGTCCACGACCGGATAGGGCGTGTCATGGTCAAACTCCGAGCTGTTTGCGCCATCCATGCCAGCTACATGCCTCGAGAACTCCACCGTTGCCAGCTGGAAGCCGAGGCATACGCCCAGGAAGGGAACGCCGTTCTCCCTCGCAAACTGGATCGCGATGATCTTTCCCTCTGTTCCCCTGTCGCCGAAACCACCGGGGACCAGTATGCCATCTGCTTTGGTGAGCAGATCCTTTGACCGGCCTGCTTCCAGGTCCTCGCTTTCCACCCACACGATGTTCACTCGGACCTTGGCCTTGGCTCCAGCATGGTTCAGGGCCTCAACGTGACTGATGTACGAGTCCATCAGGTGAGTGTACTTCCCGACCAGGGCGATGTTCACGGCATCCTTTGGATTCAGCAGCCTGTCAAGATAGTCCTTCCATTCCGTGAGGTTATCCTCCGCCCTGTCAAACCCGAATCTCTTCAGCACGAAGTCCGTAAGACCCTGCTCCTCCAGCAGCAGCGGGACCTCGTAGATGGACCCAACGTCATGCGCGCTGATCACCGCGCCACTAGGAACATCGCAGAAGAGCGATATCTTGTTCTTGATGGACCGCTCGAGCGGTCTCTCGGACCTCGTAACAATTATGTCTGGCTTGATGCCTATCGCTCTCAGCTCTCTCACCGAGTGCTGGGTCGGCTTCGTCTTCTGCTCCTTCACGGCTCCAAGTATAGGGACCAGAGTCGTGTGGATGAAAACGATGTTCTCTCTCCCTACATCTCTTGAGAGTTGCCTGACCGCCTCGAGGAAGGGCATGGATTCTATGTCACCGACGGTTCCACCGAGCTCCACGAGTGTCACATCGACACCGCTGTCCTCTCCCACCCGCACAATCTCGTTCTTTATCTCGTCCGTGATGTGCGGAATGATCTGCACAGTGTTACCGAGGTAGTCCCCTCTCCTCTCTTTCTCGATGACCTCTCTGTAGACCTTCCCGGTCGTTATGTTGTGATTGGTCGTGAGACTGACATCTATGAACCTCTCGTAGTTCCCGAAGTCCATGTCGACCTCGCTACCATCATCCAGGACGAAGACCTCACCGTGTTGGAAGGGATTCATCGTTCCAGCGTCGCAGTTC
>JAJISH010000451.1 GCA_022848825.1 Thermoplasmatota archaeon | reverse complement strand
TCATATGGTCTTTGCGGACGTCCTCTCCGCCAGCCGCGCGATCCTGGCACCGTAGCTCGTGCACTCCACCTTCACATCGCTGTCTGGATGACCTATGGACACGGGCCCGTAGTGGTTCCCGTTGGACACGCCCGGAACGACCATCCCGTGAATGAGCAGAGCCTGGAGTATCGAGAGGATTGTGGTCTCGTTGCCGCCTCCGATCAGAGCGCTCGAGGAGAACGCCCCGCCCACCTTGCCCTCCAGGTCTCCGTGGTGCGTCACGCTCCGGTCGATGAGGTCCTTCACATCGGCGGCCATGACGCCGTAGTACGTGGGCGAGCCGAGCACGATCGCATCGTAGCCGAGAAGCTCTTCCATGTCCACGTCCCCAACGCTCTTCAGGTCGACGTCGGCTCCCTCGGACCTTGCACCCTCAGCGACGGCCTCGGCCATCGCCTTCGTGTTCCCGCTATTGGAGTAATAGCCTACCAGAATCTTGACCATGCTGATGGGAAATGAGCGGGCGTATATGATACTCCCTGAGGAAAAGAGAAATACCGTGCCGCCATTCCCACATAGGGATTCCCGTGCGCAAGAAGGTCATCATAATGGGGGCGGCAGGAAGGGATTTCTGCCTTTTCAACTACAACTTCAGGGACAACGAGGACTACGAGGTCGTGGCGTTCACGGCAGCGCAGATCCCGGACATAGTGGATCGGAAGTACCCGCCCTCTCTCGCGGGAAAGCTCTACCCTGAAGGCATACCCATCCATCCCGAGGAGGACCTGCGGAAGCTCATGAGAGAACACGATGTCGACGAGGTCGTCTTCGCCTACAGCGACGTCCCGCACGAGGTCGTCATGCACAAGGCCTCGATCGCGACCGCCAACGGAGCGGACTTCATCCTCATGGGGACGAAGAAGAGCATGATAGAATCCAAGGTGCCCATAATCTCCGTCTGCGCCGTAAGGACTGGAGCAGGGAAGAGCCAGACGACGCGCAAGATAACGCAGATACTCATCGACAAGGGCAGGAAGGTCGTGGTCATCAGGCACCCCATGCCCTACGGCGACCTGGAGAAGCAGGCGGTCCAGAGGTTCGAGACGTACGAGGACCTGGACAGGTACGACACGACGATCGAGGAGAGGGAGGAGTACGAGCCGCACATCGACCGCGGGATAGTGGTCTTTGCGGGCGTCGATTACGAGGCGATACTGCGGGAGGCGGAGAAGGAGGCCGAGATCATCGTCTGGGACGGCGGGAACAACGATACGCCGTTCTACAAGCCCAAGCTGCAGATTGTGCTCGTGGACCCGCACAGGGCGGGGGACGAGGTGGGCTACCACCCCGGCGAGGCGAACGTCCTGATGGCCGACGTCATCATAGTGAACAAGGTGGAGACGGCCAAGCCGGACGACGTCGAGCGCGTGAAGGAGAACGTGAGACGGCTGAACCCGGACGCTGTCCTGATCGAGGCGGCCTCTCCGATAACGGTGCGTGACACGGAACCCATCCACAAGAAGCGGGTACTCGTCATCGAGGACGGCCCGACGGTGACGCACGGTGACATGGAGTACGGGGCGGGCACGATCGCGGCGAAGCGGTTCGGCGCCTCCGAGATGGTCGACCCGAGACCGCACGCGGTCGGGTCCATAAAGGAGACGCTCAAGAAGTACCCACACCTGGGCAATCTCCTGCCCGCCATGGGCTACACGGACCAGCAGATCAAGGAGCTGGAGGAGACGATCAATGCGGTGGACTGCGACGTCGTCGTGAGCGGGACGCCCATAGACCTCAGACGGATACTCAGCGTCGACAAGCCCGTGGTCCGCGTGAGGTACGAGCTCCTGGAGATCGGGCGCCCCAACCTAGATGACATCTTGGACGACTTCTAGTTAGCTTTTTATCGAGAGTGCGCAATTATCACGCAAGCGAGGGTAGCCAAGACTGGTCAAAGGCGACAGACTCAAGATCTGTTCCAGAAGTGGTTCCGGGGTTCAAATCCTCGCCCTCGCACTCCTCTCGAAGGGTCAGATTGATATCCCGACTTGACTTCTCCCCTTCGGTCACAATGACGGAACAGTACTTGGTATCCGATATCGCATCCTCGATCGAGTTCGCAGATGACGGCATCGTGAGCAAGACGATCCTGGACACCCCGAAGTCGAAGGTGGTCCTATTCTGCATGTCGAGCGGGCAGTCGCTCTCCGAGCACACCGCCAGCATGCCCGCCGTGATTCACGTCCTCCGCGGGAGTGGCACGGTCAGGCTCGACCAGGACGAGCACCCCGCCAAAGAGGGCGTCTGGATATACATGCCCGCCGGGCAGATCCATGCCGTCAATGCGGAATCCGACCTGGTCTTCCTTCTGACCCTGTTCCGGTGAGAGCCACAACTCTTAAGCGGGAACGGGCTATCCCTTGTGAGGGGAGAACGTGAAGCCGAAGAGCGAGTCTGAAGCTGCGATTTTTGAGGCATGGAAGGAGAGAGCACCTGCGCGGACCTACGCCGCCGGTCTGGATGAGTATGCGGGCAGGATGTGGGTCCCGAGTCAGGAGAACATCGACGACATGGTTTCCTCGTTGAGGACGGCGAGGGAGAAGGCCACGGATCCGATCGAGGAGGCCTTCGCAAGGAACCTGGAGGTCGGGCTCCTCTTCGAGGAACCCTACCAGACGCCGGACGAGGGCCTGTGGGCGTACTTCAGGCATCTCATCGTGGAGGGCTGTGTGCCCTCTCACATGATATCGCTCACGGAGACCATCGCCGAGTCGCTCGACGCGGCCAGGGAGCGTCTCTCGCGGGAGGACTGGTCCGCAGAAGTGCTGATCTCTGTGTGCGGCAAGTGCATGGGGCTCAGCAAGATGATCGACACCGTGATGGCGGAGACGACCGACCAGACGCTCACGGCCAAGTTGCAGGGGCTGAAGAAGAAGGCCGACAGCTACCGCGCGGCGTTCGACGTGAAAGGGATCAACGAATGCGATTTCGAGGAGATATTCCCCATCCTCAAGGACATCGGCGGGGACGTTGGCAGGAAGGACGTCTACCCGCAGATAATGAGGGACAGGTACGACTTCCCCGAGTCGCCGGACGAGTTCGCGGAGAACGCCATGGGCTGGCTGGACGAGGAGCTTCCGCATCTCAAGGCCGTCACGGAGCAGTTGGCGGACAAATATGGCTGCGACGCGTCGACGGAGACGGTCGAGAAGGAGGTCGAGGAGAGGCGGGCGATCAAGAAGTCCGAGATCCTGGGCTTCGTGAACGACTTCCGCGAGAACATCACGCCGCTGATGGAGGAGCGGCTGGTGAGGATAACGCCCAATTACGAGACTCGCCTGATGGAGACGCCACCCTACCTGATCAGCTTCATCCCGACGGCGGCGATGAGCACCTTCGGCGAGCTATCAGACAAGCCGTTCAACATATTCTTCGTGTCGACGGACGAGAAGAGGTCCCCCTCCACGGGGTCGCCGATGCTGTTCCAGACGATCGTCCACGAGGAGTTCGGTCACTGCGTGAACTACTCGAACTCCACAACGCGGTTCGCCGCGAACCCCGGGCTCCTGGAAGGACTGCACACGACGTTCGGCCTGGCGGTGAGCGACGGCATATCCTTCAACAGGGAGCTGGAGTCGCTGCTCCTTCTCAAGGAACTGGTGGAGAAGACACCGCTCTCGCTAGCGGAAGAGAAGTTCATGAACATGGTCAGGAAGTACGGCGACTTCGACACGTGGCTTCTGGAGGTCGAGTTCGAGGTCTACAAGTGGCGGATCGTGAGGTTCCTGAGGGCGATATCCGACTCGAGGATAAACATGGGCAAGACGAGCCTGACGGACTTCGTCGAATGGGCGCACAAGAGGACGGGGATAATGAAGAAGACGATATTCAACCAGATCTTCATCTTCCAGTCCATGGTCGGCTACGCTCCCGTGTATTCGGTCGTCGGGCAGAGCCTGAGGAGGATACAGGAGTCGGTACGCGAGGCGGGGAAGGACATGGTCGATTTCAACACCTACGCGTGCTCCCTGGGCTTCGCACCGAGGCAGATGTGGGAGCGCAACCTGAGAGACTGGATATCATCCTAGTATAGTATTTGGCTAAACATATCGTCCAGAAGGGTTAATTAGTTTAAGCGTATACTTGCTAGCATGTCCTTTGAGATCTCTGTCGTCAGCAACACACCTTTGACACCGCTGAAGAATCTCGACGAGGTCGCAACGCTATTCCTGGGGCAGATAGGATTCCTCCCGAAGGGCTACGATTCGAAGTCGGCGAAGAGGAGCATCCCATACCGGCTCTTCGTTGACTGTCTTCTGAAACGGCCCGAGAAGGGCTGGACGGCCGAGCAGCTGTCCGTGAAGCTGAAGACCACGAAGCCCACGATATACAGGCACTTGAACAAGCTGAAGTACATGGACCTGCTGGAGGAAATGGCCGTCAAGGACGGGAAGGAGGAGAGGAAGGGCTACCGCATCCGGTACGGGAATCTCGAGAAGGCATGGAACTTCGTCGAGGCGCATGTCGATGTCGCGATGGAGAACTACAGAACGACGGTGGAACACATGGGAAAGCTAGCCAAAGAAAGGAAGTGAGATAGTTGAAGGAAAAGGAAGAGACGTTTGTCCTTACGAAGGGCTCGAAGTACAGGGTCGTGTCATTGGAGACTCGGGAGAAACCGCTCGTTACCCACGGGATATTCAAGGGCTACGCCGCTATCGGGCACGATGAGGGGATCTGCCTGGAGCTGGACGAATCCCACAAGGAGTCGGCGGGCCGCATGAGAATCGTGCCGACGCACATGATACTGGCAATCGACGTCATCGAAAGCGCTGAAAAGGAAGAGGAAGTCACAAAGCCAGATGCCATGTACATCTGAGGTCTCCTCGTGGTCATCGAGATCGAGCAGGGCACGCTCGAGGAGAGAGTCCTGCGCATCCTTCTCGAAGCCTATCCGGTCACCTTGAAGGATCTGAAGTGGGAGCTCAAGATATCCGAGGTCAAGCTGGACCTCGTCCTGAAGAAGTTCGTCATGAGAGGGATAATCGAGCTGGAGGAGCTTCCCGACACGACCTTCATCAGGCTTCTCCGCTCGGACTTCGTGTTCGTGGGGAGGAAGGCCAGCCAGAAGAAGAGGTTCAAGCGCAAGGGTGGAAGGAAAAAGGGAGAGGACTACGACGGGATCATGTTCCAGTAGGTCTCCGCAGTCCATTTATACCGAGTCCTCGATGTGAATCCGTGGACATAGTCGATGAGCTGGTCGGTCTGCTCCTGAGCGGGGAGATACAGACCAGGGAGGAGCTTCAGCGGGCGAAGATCGCTCTCTGCAAGGAGCACTCCGTGTCGGGCCTTCCGAGGAGCTCCGAGATCCTCTCCAGGGTCCCCGAGACGAGCGTCGAGGACCTCCGGCACCTGCTGGTCAAGAAGCCCCAGAGAACGCTCTCGGGCGTGGCGGTCGTCGCAGTGATGACAAAGCCCGGCCCGTGCCCGCACGGGAAGTGCCTGTACTGCCCCGGCGGCGTGGAGAGCGGGACACCGCAGTCCTACACGGGAAAGGAGCCAGCCGCCCTTCGAGCCGCCCGCCATACCTACGATCCCTTCCGGCAAGTGCGGGACAGGGTCCGGCAGCTGGGGAACGTGGGCCATTCGACCGACAAGGTCGACCTCATAGTCATGGGAGGCACATTCACAGCCTTCGATGAGGGATATCAGAGGGATTTCATCAAGGGATGCTTCGACGGGCTCAACGATGACCTCTCCTCGCACCTGGAAGAGGCGCAGGAACGGAACGAGACCGCGGGGAACAGGTGCATCGGCCTGACAGTAGAGACGAGGCCTGACTGCTTCCTCGATGGCGATGTCGAGCGGGCTCTGTCGTACGGCGTCACGCGGGTCGAGCTCGGCGTCCAGACGACCAACGAGGAGGTCCTGCGCCGTGTGAGTCGCGGACACGGGGTCAAGGAGGTCGTGGAGGCCACCAGGCGCGCGAAGGACGCCGGCCTGAAGGTCTGCTATCATCTCATGCCGGGTCTACCGGGAATGACTCCTGAGGACGATGTGGGGACGTTCAGGGAAGTGTTCGAGGACCCCGCCTACAGACCGGACATGCTGAAGATATACCCGACCGCGGTCGTCAAGGGAACCGGCCTGTACACGATGTGGAAGAACGGCGAGTTCGAGCCCTACGACACGCAGACGGTTGCCGAGCTGATCGCCAGGATCAAGAGCATGACACCGCACTGGGTGAGGATCCAGCGCATACAGAGGGACATCCCCATCCCGCTGACGGAGGCGGGCGCGAGAAAGGGCCACTTGCGGCAGCTCGCCAAGCAGCTCCTCTTGGAGCAGGGGAAGAAGTGCAACTGCATCAGGTGCAGGGAAGCGGGTCGGATCGAAAGCAGCGATGACATCTCGGTCGAGAATGCCGAGCTCGTCCGGAGGGAATACGAGGCGTCGGGTCGTCAGGAGGTGTTCCTCTCATTCGAGGCTGGGGAGGCCCTCTTCGGTTACGCACGGCTGAGGGATTGCGGGGACATCGCGAGGCTCAGGGAGCTCAGGGTGCTGGGAGAGCTCGTGCCCTTCGTCGAAAAGCCAGGCAGAAGATGGCAGCACCAGGGGATCGGGACGCTCCTCTTGGAGGAATGCGAGAGGATCGCCAAGGATGAATGGGGATCGGACCGCCTCCACGTGACAAGCGGTGTGGGGACGCGCAAGTACTACGAAAAGCTCGGATTCTCCATATCTGGACCCTACATGGGCAAGTTGCTCTGATCATCCTTCCTCAGGCACGCCGACATGAGGTCCTCGTCGCCCAGCCTCTTGAAGATGCCGGCCTTGAGCCTCCATATCCCGGGGTAGTCCTCGTCGAGACTCGACAACCTGTCGAGGTACATCATCGAAGCTCGAAGCCTTCCTATCCTGGCGTAGATGGCTCCGATGAAGAAAAGGGCTTCAACGTCATTCGGATTCTCCCTGAGCCTTGCCGCGCAGGCCTGCAGAATCCTGTACAGGTCTGTGTCTGTGAGTTGAGTCACCATGCGTCAGAATCGCGCTGAAGGCAGATTAAGACGACTATCAGAAAATCAGACTTGATTGTCACGGCTGATTATCGAAAGCGATAAGGCCTACAGCTCACCGGCGGCGAAGGCCTGTAGCCTGTACTCGCCCTTGATGAGGTCCTTCATGATGGCATCTACACCGTGGATCTCCTGGTCAGTGCCGCCCCAATTCTCCAGGGCCCTTCCGTGCTTCTTCTCGACGTCCTCCAAGGCCATCCTGAGCTGTGGGACCACGTCCTCGGGGTGCTCTCCGTGGACAACGCTCGCCAGCAGCGTGTTCTTCCCTCTGGCGATGATGATCCTCAGCTCTCCGAACTTCAGCTCGTCCAGTGTCCCCTTCTCCCCTCTGAAGGAGTCCTTCACGAACTCCTGCACGGCGACGAGCATAGCACTCAAGATGTCCGTGTCCAGATCGGGTTTGAGCCTCCGAGTATAGTGCTTCATCAGCAGCCCGCTCCTGTGCAGGAGGAAGATCTCGTCAACGATCGTGGGCTTCTCCATCCATCTCCTGAGCTTCGCTTCCTGGGTCCTCCGCCTCCTGTACATCATGAACGTCAGGAAGGCGAGCCACATTCCCTGTATCGCGAATATGCCTATCACG
>JAJISH010000450.1 GCA_022848825.1 Thermoplasmatota archaeon | reverse complement strand
AACTACTGGGGCTCGATCCTGCTGAACAAGTACAACTTCGGCGGGGAGTTCCCCAAGCCGGACTTCATCTGGACGGACCACATCTGCTGCAGCCACGCGAAGTGGTATCAGGTCGCGGCGGAGCTCGAGGGCGGCGTGCCCTACTACTGCATCGACGTAGCGGTGGGCCCGCAAGAGGAGGCGGACGAGAACCGCATCGAGTACATCGTCGGGCAGCTGCACGACGGCATAGAGTGGATGGAGCAGGTCACCGGTCGCACGTACGACGACAACAAGCTCATCGAGGCCGTCAAGAACGAGTTCCGCTCGACCTCGGCGTGGGCGGAGGTCTGCGCGCTGAACAAGGCGATCCCGGCACCGCTGGACGAGAAGTCGATGTACTCGCTCTACGTGCTCGGCACGCTGATGAAGCACAGCAAGGTCGTCGCGGACTTCTACGAGAAGCTCAGGGACGAGACCAAGGACCGCGTGGAGCGCGGGATTGCTGCGGTTCCGAACGAGACGACTAGGGTCATGACCGACACGCAGCCGCCGTGGGCGTTCCTGAAGGTGTTCCGATACCTGGAACAGTACGGGTGCGTCTCGATCGGCTCGCTCTACACGTTCGGGCTCATCGGTCTCTTCGAGGTGAAGGAGGACGGCTCGTGGGGACCGAAGACCACGCCCATGGAGTTGGGCGTTTCGATGACCAACAGGGACGAGGCTCTCACGGAACTGGTGAAGTGGAACATCGCCAAGCCGGAGTGGCAGCACTTCTACTCGCCCAAGTACAAGAGCGACATGATGATTCGCATCGCCCGCGAGTGGAAGCTGGACGGCGTCCTTCTGCATTACAACAGGGGATGCGAGGGGCTCAGTCTCGGCATCGCGGAGAACAGGCTCGCCCTCCAGGAGGCCGGATACCCGGTGATGATATTCGAGGGCAACATGGGGGACGAGCGGGAGTTCGACATGGCGAGGACCATGGGGCGGATAGACGCGTTCATGGAGACCCTCGGGATCAGGAAGGAGGTATGAGATGAAGGTAGCAGGTGTAGATGTCGGAGCGAAGTTCGTGAAGGTCATCCTGATGGACGACGGCAACGTGTTAGCGAAGTCCAGCAAGCTCGTCGGCTTCGAGCAGAAGAAGTCCATCGACGATGCATTCCAGGAGGCGCTGGGCAAGGCAGGCGTGAAGGAAGAGGACATCGGGTACATCACGGCCACGGGGTCAGGAAGGACCGCGGTCCACTTCAAGACGGACGAGTTGACGGAGGTGACCGCCGCCTCGAAGGGCGCCACGATGCTGGTACCGTCCGCGAGGACAGTGATCGACGTGGGCGCGGAAGAGGGAAGGGCCATGCACACCGATGCGGACGGAAAGGTCCTGGACTTCGTGATAAACGAGCGATGCGCGGCCGGTGCGGGCTCCTTCACGGAGGCAATGGCCCGGGCCCTTGAGATAGAGGTCGAGGAGATCGGCCCGCTCTCGCTGAAGTCAACGGAAGCGGTCCCGATGAACGCGCAGTGCGCCGTGTTCGCCGAGTCGGAAGTGGTCACGCTGGTCCACCAGAAGACGTCGAAGGAGAACATAGCCCGCGCGATCCACGACGCGATCGCGAGCCGCATATCATCGATGGCTCGGAGACTCTCGATAGAGCAGGACATCGTGCTCGTGGGCGGCATGGCGAACAACGTGGGCTTCGTGGAATCGCTGAAGAGGGAGCTCAACATGGACGTGACCATTCCAGAGGACCCTGAGTACGTCGCTGCTCTCGGCGCGGCGAGGGTCGCGTCCGCACGCGCAGGAGGTGTTTCCTGATGGAGAAGAAGGAGTCGGAGTATTGGCGATGGAAGGAGTACGCCTGGAAGGCGCCAGAGCTGAACTGGGAGGATTTCGAGATAATAACCGCTGGCGTGGACATCGGTTCGGTGAGCTCGCAGGCGGTCATCATGGGCGACGGTGAGCTCTATGCGTACGCGAACATGAGGACGGGGTCGGACAGCCCGGAAAGTGCCAGGAACGCGATGGACTGGGCGCTCAAGGACACGGGGATGAGCCTCGACAAGATCCGATACGTCGTCGGCACGGGCTACGGGCGAGTGAACGTGCCCTTCGCGAACAAGGCGATAACCGAGATAGCGTGCCACGCTCGCGGCGCGAACTGGATGTACGGACCGTCCGTGCGAACCGTCCTGGACATGGGCGGGCAGGACTGCAAGGCCATCCGTTGCGACGAGCGCGGGAAGGTGACCGCCTTCCTGATGAACGACAAGTGCGCCGCCGGCACCGGGAGAGGAATGGAGGTCTTCGCGGACCTGCTGGGCGTGCACATACAGGACATCGGCGAGCTGTCTTTCGACATCGACGAGGAGCCGCCCGAGGTCAGCAGCACGTGCGTCGTCTTCGCGAAGGCGGAGGCGTCACAGCTGCTCCGAGAGGGCTGGCCGAAGAACAAGGTCATAGCCGCCTACTGCGCCGCAATGGCTCATCGAGTGTTCACGCTGATCGAACGGCTGGGCATGGAGAAGGAGTTCGCCATCACGGGCGGCATCGCCAAGAACGTGGGCGTGGTCAAGAGGATAGAGCGGGAGCTCAAGATCGAGGCCCTCAAGACGGAGAAGGACACCCAGATCGCGGGCGCGGTCGGCGGTGCTCTGTTCGGAAAGACGCTCGTGGAGAAGGGGAAAGGATGAAAGCGAACTACGGCTACAAGGACGGCTCGGGCGAGTACTTCATCACCATAGACACGGACAAGTGCAACTGCTGCGAGGAATGCGTGAAGGTGTGTCCCGCAGGCGTGCTTGAGATGGTGGCCAACGACTTCGACATCGAGGCCGATGACATGCCCGCCGTCACGGAGAAGGAGCGCTGGAAGATCAAGTACACGTGCGCGCCGTGCAAGCCCGTGGACAAGGAATCCACGCCGCCGTGCATGGAGGCGTGCAAGGAAGACGCGATCGAGCACTCCTGGTAATCGGGATTGAGTCGCATGGTATCCATTCACATCGATGAAACCGAGGTCTCCGCAGAGGACGGAGACTCCATTCTGCAGGCCGCGGACAAGACGGACGTCTACATCCCCCGGCTGTGCTACCATCCGAGCCTGCCGCCCGGCTTTGGCGGGAAGCCCGCCGAGGTCGTGTATCGCGGCGAGGAGAAGTTCGAATGCGCGTCCCCGCAGGAGTTCGACGGCTGCAGGTTGTGCCTCGTCGAGGTCGAGGGAGAGGAGGAGCTCGTCCGCGCGTGCGACACGCCCGCCGAAGAAGGTATGGTGGTCCTGACTAACACCGAACGCGTCGTGGCGGAGAGGCGAAAGAACCTTAGCAAGATACTGGCGACTCACCCGCATGTCTGTCTGACGTGCGAGCAAGTTGAGGGCTGCCCGCGAGAGCCGTGCTCGATGGATGTCCCTTGGGAGGAGCGGTGCTGCCCGGAGCTCGGGCGGTGTGAGCTGCAGAAGGTTGCCGAGTATATCGGCATACCGCCCGACACGCCCAGATACGTCACGCGAAAGCTCTCTTGTCAGGATCAGGAACCGCTCATCGTGCGCGACAACGAGCTCTGCATCAACTGCACCAGGTGCGTCAGGGCGTGCGGCGAAGTGCGGGAGATCAACGCGCTCGGCTTCATCTTCGACGGCAAGGACTACATCGTCGGTACGGTGGCCCCTGCGCTCAGCGACTCGGAGTGCAAGTTCTGCGGCGCGTGCGTGGAAGTGTGTCCGACAGGTGCGTTGCAGGACAAGGGCATCGAGTTCGCCACGCGCGAGACGGACCTCATCCCGTGCAAGAGGGACTGCCCGG
>JAJISH010000045.1 GCA_022848825.1 Thermoplasmatota archaeon | reverse complement strand
ATACTTGCTCGTGGCTTCCCTTCTCCTTGTTTCGGAAATGAGTCGACCGATTGATGGGGTCCCGTTCACGACATTCGCCGAGGGCAGCTGGAGTGGCTTCAGGTATGACGACTCCAGCTATTCGGGCGAATACATGGTCATAAGGAATCAGAGCGCTTGGGCAAGCTTCTGGTACAATCACACGGGCGATAGATTGCCCCAACCTCCAGTTCCCACGAACATCAGCTGGGAAAGTCAGATGGTTCTCGTCGCCCTTCAGGGGTTCGTGAGAAACTGCTGCGCATCGTACGTCAGGTTCTTTCACATGCAACTCGAAGGGGATACCTTGTACGCGCACGTCGAGAACGTTCACCGGGATGGCATGATGATGGCGGTCACAAACCCGTATCATATCATCGTCCTCGAGAGCGTGCCAAACGTCGTCTTCCGAGAGACGTCCGAAGCACAAGATAGACCGAATCTCGTGTACCTCATTTTGCTGGCAGTGCTCCTGTTCGCGATTGCTGCAATGGTCCTGTTGGCCCTCCGCTGGAGACCTCGCATGAAATCGCTGAGATGATGTCAGCTCTCGCGGGGTTCAGATCTGGACCTTGACTAGGGAAGGATTGTGGCCCCGAGACGTCGTGGCTCCAGGTGATGTTCGAAAAGGATTCGTTCGCTGTCAGGGAGTCTCCAGTTACCCTCTTCGAACGTCGATCGTGAGTTTGACCGGGTTCGTCAGGCAGTAGACCGCCGGACACCTCTCCTCGGCGAGTTTCTTCAGTCTCTCTATCGTCTGATCGTCGGCGTCAGAGTCGACAACGACTCTCCACCTCACTTCTTCAACGATGGGGTCATCCGACAGTCCAAAGACCTTCGATACGTCGATGTGGCCCTCAGTTTCAACCTCAAGCTTCCTGAGGGCAACTCCCTCCATCGCGGCAAGAGCCGCAAAGGTGAACGCGTAGCAAGATGCCAGGCCGTACAGACAGTAGTGCAGTGGACCGGGTGCGCTTCCCCATCCTCCCAGCGAGGTGGGCATGTCGGCATCCACAGTGAAGGTTCCCCCCTCGACCTCCATCTCAGAGCGAAACTGAGGCTGCCCTTCTTCGAATATCCACTTTCCCGTGACCTTGGGGGTTATCTTTCCATTCGCGGAGTCCCCCTTGATCGCTTCCATAAGCTTCGTCAGACTCTCCATGTTCACGTGGTTCATAACACCGTTATATCTGACAGCCTATATGCGTCTTATCTGCGTCCAAGTGTGTCTTCTCGGATTTCTTCGATCCCGCATGGGCGCCTCCATGAGTCGTGTTCGAGAGACTACTCGGTCGGAGGCGTCCGACGTCTTCTGATCGCTATGATCCCGATGACGGCCAAGATCGCGGCTATCAGGACGATCAGGGCGATTATCAGCTCTATCGGGAAGCCCGCTTCGGCCGCCTTCTCGCTGATGGTTACGTCCAATGACGCCTCAGATGTGCCTCCCCTGCCATCCGAAACGGTCACGGTCACTGTGTACGTGCCGGCCTCGGGATAGGAGTGCGTCACGGACGACCCGGACCCCTCGAGCCCGTCGCCGAACTCCCAGGAATAGGTGAGGCTGTCACCATCGGGGTCCGATGCCGTGGCATCGAAGGTTATCGTCTCATCGACATCTGCGGTCGTGGAGCTGGCGGTTATCGTGGGCGTGGAAGGTGGCTGATTCGGCTGCTCGAAGACCAGACTGAACACGTCTGCGCCAGTCGTCAGATGGTCCGAGCCTCCACTGTTGTCGAACACCGCTACGGCGAAGAAGTACTCCGCCGTGCTGGACGTATCCGAGAACTCGATGTCGTCTGTGTTCCCTGTCTCCAGGCTCCTCTTCCACTCCAGCGTCCACTCTCCGGAGCCGAAGACACCAGCCGTCTCGATGTCTCCCCTGCTGCCGGCAGGTCTGGATTGGTAATAGCCGGGTATCAGCGTGGTGTTCGAGACGAAGGTTCCCGCGTCGTCGAGAAGCGTTCCGTTCGTGTACACGCCGACGATGGTCTTGGCCTCACTTCCATCTATCTCGGACTGCAGGATGGAATCGGCGTCATTGCCAGTAGCGCCGGGCTCCCAGTACAGGGGAATATCGGCGCTGTTCGCTGGATCGTCGGTGAATGCGAGAGTTTGCAGGTTATCGGAATAGCCACCGGAGGTCTTCGAATCCGAGTGACGTCCCGTGGAGTTCCAGTACTTGTCATCCGTCCAACCGGACGGGTTCGTCCTCACGGACTTCCAGTGCCATGTGTCCACGACCTCTCCCGCCGTCTCCGTTCTCATAAGTGGCGGGTGGCAGAGTATCAAGCCTCCTTGGTCGTTGAAGTTGGCTACGGATATGTCCCACACAAAGGACAGCCTGTCCTCGTTCCCTCCGCCCTGTGTCCACTCGTCAGAAGGGCCATCGTATGACCATTGGCTCTTCGTGACGCTCTCCGTCGGGTCATCCCAGGTCGCCAGGAAGAAGATCTCAGTGGACGTGTAGGCGGTCTTGATCTCGACGTCCGTGC
>JAJISH010000449.1 GCA_022848825.1 Thermoplasmatota archaeon | reverse complement strand
GACCGTATCTTGATTCCAGGAATACCGCGGCGCTGGGCTGAGAGCGGCCGCCGCGCCCGAAGGCGAATGCGTTTATGTCCGTCATATCATAGTCCCACACGATATCCAACAGGAACTTCATCGAACCGGGGCTCATGAACTGCCCCTCGTTCGGGACGTCCACGAAGTAGTACCGCCAGTCACCGGACTTCTTGCCGTTGCCGAATCCTCCATGGACCATGTTCCCATACAGATCGTCCTGTCCGGCTGGGAAGCCGCCGAACTGGAACTGAGTCACGTCTGAAGGGACGTTGACAAGAACAGGGATCGTAGTGACGTTGTAGTACTCGTAGTCAATCGTCACGTTGGTATCCTTGGAGAGCAGATTCGTGAAGTAGACTATTCCGGTCTCGGGATACAGTGTGTAGTCCACCCCTTCCGCCTGAAGCATTCCGTCCCGCCAGACAGTGGCCGTCTTGATCGGTATCTTGCTCGGGCGGGCGTAGAGTTGTGCCATGTTCTCGTTGATGAAGGTCTCAGTCTTCTGCCCGACATCTCCTCTCAGATAGATGCCCCCTTCGTAGGATCCCACCGTGGCGTCGGAGCCGACCGTCATCGTGGCAGTGAACGTATCGGAATCGCCTGGAGAACCCAGCGGGGCAAGAGCTAGAGTGTTCGTGGATGTTGAGAGCCAGTTCCAGTCCTGCCTCTTGTAGAAGTCCAGAGCCACTTTGAAATGGACATCCGGGGCCCCTGGTTTTCCCGCCTGGATTCCAGGTCTAACGCCAATGACGAGTCCGTCGTGGGTTCTCTGCGCGGGGTTGTGTATCCTCCCCTCATAGATGTTGGCATCTGGATAGGCGATCAGCATTCGATTCAGGTCGTTGTAGCTGGCGACTGCGGGATTGGCCATCCCACCTCCCCGCCAGGTCCAGTCGTAAATATCGAGGAAGTAGCTCTTGTCCGTCGTGCCATCCAAGTTCGTATCAAGAAGGCTCTGGTTCGTGTAGACAGTGATTTTGAGGAGGTCTGCCTCCAACCAGTTCGCGACGTTGATGTCGGCGATCTTCATCCCAAACGAATCATAGATGCCTGGATCCTCAAACCCAAAGATATCCATCATTCTGATTACCGTCCATACGGCCTCGGTCGCCGCTCCTGTTGTGAAGCTGTAGTTCAGCGTGTCGATCCTCTTGAAGACCGCATCAGATATCTCAACCTCCTCCGTATCGGTTGAATTGTGATTCTGGACGAGGAAGTCTTGAGTGTCTATCTCACCCGCTCGAATGAGTTGAGGGAATGCCTCATACTTCGTCCCCTTGTAGTCACCAGGGACCCAGAAATTGGGGGAGACCATGAAGCCGTCCTCGTCGTGAGCGATCTTCGTCGCCCTGTCAGCATTAGTCCGACCTGCGCCTTGGGACAAAACGTCGTAGCTCAGGTCGTCCGCGCTGCTCATGAGAATGGATTGGGCGGTCGTGGCATCTGGAAACGCACCATGCACGTCCTTGTAGGCCTGGTATATGAGTGCGAGAATCGAGGCGGTGCAGGGCGAGGCGAGACTCGTGCCGGCCCAGAGATCCGTGGCTCTTGTCCCGTCGTAGGGTCTGTACTGGACCTGGTTCAGCGGCGTGGCCCCAAAGGCCATCCTGCCGTTCGTCACGACGTCGGGTTCCGGTCTTCCCAGCACGCTCGGCCCCCTGCTGGACTCGGTGGCGATATCACCGTAACTCGGGTTCATGCCGTTCTCCAATGCTGATATGCGCCTGTACTGGAAGTCTGTCGAAGACCCGACAGAGACAACCCCCGTGGACGTAGCGGGACTCGTTACCGTGCCGTATCCGTGACCCGCGTTGCCGGCCGAGACAGTGAACACGACCTTGTTATCCGCCTGATTATTCACCAACCAGTCAAGGAATCGCGACCAGAAGTCGAGACCTGCCTCGTATGTGCCAGGGAATCCGAAGCTATTCGTGACTATGTTCGCCTCGTCCCCCGTGTTCGGTTCTCCATCGTAACCTTCGATGGCGAAGAGCCATCCCTCGATGTAGCTTCCATAGTAGATGTTCGCGATGGGCAGGATCTCGGCCTCGGGGGCAAAGCCCACGACTTGAGGCTCCGAGGGTTCGTCCATTCTTGAATCGTCATAGAATGTGCTGATCCCTTTGCCCACGATGCTCGAGGCTATGAGCGTCCCGTGACTGAAGTCGAGGTCTAGCGCGCCCATGAAGGCGACCAGCGTTCCGTTCTCTGGAATCACTTGCTGCTCGATCAGGCCGCTCCGCTCGACGTAGACATCGGAGTACGGAATCGGAACTCGGAGCATTGTCCCATTGTCCCAGTAGTTCTGAGCTATGAAGTAGACGATGCCGCCGGAAACATCGGCAATCCCGTCTCCGTTGTTCCATCTGGTGTAGTCGAGCGAGCCGGTCGTGTGTTCCGAGAGAACCGCCCTTTGGACCAGGTCATCGAACGGAACGGTCAGGTATTCCCAGAGTTTCACGCTCCTATCCTGACCACCAGTCACGATCCATGTGCCGTTCGGCGCGAAGTCCGCGCCCCCGACCCACCTCTTCGTCAGTTCCCCGCCGACGAGTTCATCGTGTGCTCCCGCGACGCGGACCTTGTACGTGTAGTTGTTCAGATAAGTCACATCCCACAGGACGAGGGTCATGTCGTTCACGAAAGAGGCATTTGAAGTCGTCAGAAGCAGTGTTCCATCGTCCGACCAGGCGATGTCCATAATCATCTTGGCCAGCCCGTGGGCGTACTCTGGGTTGCCCTCTGCGGGACCAACGACGTTCCGCACGACAAGTGCCCCGCTTCCATCGGCGACTGCAAGGCGCGTCCCGTTGGGATTGAAAGCGATCGCAGTGGGCGAAGAGTAGCTGAAGCTACTTATGAAAGCCCCGCCCGGATTGTGTATCATGATGCTGTCGTCGAGAGATGCTGACGCGATCCGGTTCAGGGAGGACCAGTCAACGGACGTCACTTCGTCCGCGTACATCGTCAGCTCCACTGACGTTTCGGCGGCGACATTCCACACCCTGACGGTCCCGTCCAGTGAACCAGAAACCAGCTCATTGCCCGACGGAGCCCAGGCGATGGATTTCACACCTGATGCATGTCCGACGAGGACCTTCTCGATCTTCTCGGTTGCGGTGTTCCAGATGACCACATTGTTGTCACCGTTGCCTGAGCGATCGTCATACGCGGCCGCGAGACGGTTCGCATCAGTCGGTGACCACTGCACGTCTCTGACCCTTCCCATGTGAGCGTTCAGATAAGAGAGCATTGACCCGTCGGCAGCGTCCCACACGATGACCGTGTGGTCGAGGGAACCTGATGCGATCCTAGTGCCGTCGGGCGACCAATCGACGGATGACACGCCCATTATTGGATCGAAGAAGTCCGCAAGACACGTTTCATCATATATCGTGCCCTGACCGGTCCAGTCCACGGGATGCCATACCATGCTCGCATCGTACTTGCCAAGCTTCTTGATAGGCTTGTCGTTCCGGAAATCCTTGTTGTGGTCGAGGTCCACGTACACGGTGTCATAGACATGAGGCTGGGCTTCGTCGACGACCAGGACCCTGGAAAGCGGGTAGTTCTCATCGGGATGATCGCCGAAGAGGTAGTCACCGCTGTGGCTTGTACCGCTCACGATGTACTCGAGGGGCCACGAGAAGTTGGTGTTAGGCCTACCCTCAACTGTATCGTCTGGTCTCGTGTACGTATGTCGCCAGAACCCTCTGCCGACGACCGTGAAGGCCGACAGTGTCGTGATGCTGGTGTCCCACTCAGGCTTGGTGAAGTCCACGTTCACATCACTGTAAACGGTGTCCATGGCGTGCGAAGCGTTCACACCGCACGAGAAGAGCTGCACAGATATCTCCGCGGGATCTCCGATGTACTTCTTGGAGATGCTGAACTCAACGAACGCCTCTTGGAGCTCGAAGTCCCATCCGCTGTATGAGATGTTTCCCTTTATCGGCTCCTCGGTGATGTTGATCCCGCCGTTCCAATTTGAACCATCCCACTTGTACACGGTCGCGTTCTCAATCGTATCATTCTTGTCCCAGCGCCCCTTTGGCTGGAGCCCGTTGTGGGTCATATAGACCGCGAACTCCGGAGCGTGCTCAGCCACGGCGTTGATGTACTTGCCTGCGGGGTCACCAGGCGCTCCGCCCAGTGTCGTGTTGATGTAAAGACCGAAGGACACGTTCGTTTGGTTGGTGAGAGTGTTGAACCCGAAGTACCAGTTGAACTTGTCTTGAGTGACATAGAGCGAGAAGAGATTGAAGTCGTTCCCTTCATCCGCCGGAATGGGCGGCACTAGCGTGATGTCGGAGTTCGAATCCGTCGCAACGAGTTCGCTCCCGTCGGTCCAGAAGTCGTTCCTGCCATCTATCCTTACAGTATGCGTCACATTCCTATCCGTGGAGGTTGTGTTCGCGAACCACGATTCCGTGGCGTCCAGGGCATACGGATACCCTCCATTCAGGATGTATGAGGTGAGGGAGGCGGGGTCGAACGCCATGGGCCATCCATCATAGTACTGTAGGTGGGGTTTGTCTTCGAGCGTTCCAGGGTCCAGGAGTGAAGCGTTGAACCGCATGGCCTTTGCGAAGAGATCGGGATGTGCGAAGTCAACGCCGTCATCGATGACGGCAATCTTGACTCCGTCTCCTTTCCACCCCCTTTCCCAGGCGGCCTGAACGCCATGATTGATGGAGGCATTCAGGTTGCTGGGAGCCATGCCGCCGTCGGACGAGTACGTGTCGATGCTTTCGGCGATATGTGGCTCGGGAGGGACGTATCTGAGGATAGACATCGTCGAAGGTAGAGACGCCACCTCATCGATGGCAAGCCCTGGGATTCCAAGAATGGGGAAAGCAAGACCGTTCCAGTCAGAAGTCCCGACGAGCCCGTTGTACTCGAACTTCTCCAGAGTTCTCGCCAGTTCCGCCACATCGGATGTCACTACGACGACGTCTTGCATGGCTTTCGAATTCCTTGCTGAATCCAGTGCGGGATCGATGTTGAGCGAAAGGCTTTCATGAACATGCTCAACGGCCTCAGAAGAGCGCGTGGTCTCAGGTTCCTCGAACACCGCAGACTCCGGCGTGTTCTCCTCATATGGAGCAGTCGCAATCCCAGAAATCAGCAATACCCACATCAACAGTGCGCAGACCGCACTCTGCCCGAATCTCATCTCATTCCTCCTCCATAGCCAGTGTGAGAACGAACTACAATCATCATATAATCCTCGGGTATTTATAGCTAATCGAGTGGGTCGACCACCATCCAGATATTTCAGACGGCCCCATCGGAAAACCTAAAATAGCCTCCCACACTTCTAACGAGTTGCGTTCTCACGCAGATGGAAGGCGCATAATGGCACTCGAGATACTCGACAGCAAGACCGGCACTCTCAGGGAATTCCATCCCGCAGATCCAGAGATCGTGAGGATGTATGTCTGTGGGCCAACGGTCTATGCCGACGCTCACATCGGGCACGCTAGGTCCTACGTCTCCTTCGATGTGATGAGAAGATACCTCGAGTTCAAAGGACATCGGGTCAGGATGGTGGTCAATATCACCGACGTGGACGATGTCATAGACCAGAAGGCGGCCGGGCGGGGGGAGAAGCCAGAGGTCCTCGCGGCCCGCTACGAGGAGCGATTCCTTGAGGACCTTCGGACGCTGAACGTGAGGCCCTCTTACGCCAATCCGAGGGTTTCCGAGAACGTCCCATCCATGATTGGCATCATAGAGAAGCTCAACGAGGAAGGGTACGTCTATGAAGTGGACGGAAACCATTACTTCCGGACGACTCTTCCGGGCGGATACGGTCAGCTCACTCACGAACGTCCGGAGGATCTCCTTGCGGATGAACCGACCATGGAGGACAGGGAGAACCCGTTCGACTTCTTGATTTGGAAGAAGAGCAAGGAAGGTGTGGCTTCCTGGGACTCCTCTTTGGGTGCAGGCAGACCTGGCTGGCATATACAGTGCTATGGGATAATGAGGGGAGCGCTCGGAGACAGCATCGACATCCACGGTGGCGGCGAGGACCTCAAGTTCCCACACCATGAGAGCAACATCCTGATCTCCCTTGCCCATATGGGAAAGGACGCAATCGGCTATCATGTTCACAACGGTTTCATGACACTCGGTAAGGAGAAGATGTCCAAGTCCTTGGGAAACTTCGTACGGCTGAGGGACGTGTTCGAGCGGTTTGGCGGTTCCGTGGTTCGCTTCTATCTCCTTCGCCCCCACTACAGAGAGACCATCGACTATGATGAGGACGACATCGAGAAAGCTCAGCAAGATCTGGACCTGATTCTTGGATTCGAGGGGGGCCTCAAGGAAGTGGAGAGGGGTGGAGAGCCGAGAGGCTCCGTGGAAGAAGAGATTGCCCACTACAGGAAGAGGTTCATGGACTCGATGGACAATGATTTCGGCACTCCAGGTGCAATCAGGGCACTGTTGGACTTCGCCGGAAGTGAGAAGATATCACCAGACGAGTTGAGGATGACCGAGGCAAGGCTCGCACTGGGAGTCCTCAACGAGGCAGACAGCATACTCGGGCTTACTGGTGCAGACTGAAATCTATTTAAACGAAGATGGCATTAGTGCGAGGGCAAGGTGTTGGATTGGTTGAGTTCAAGGCTATCATCGCGGACCCGAAGAAGGGCATAAGCTACTCCACAACGATTGGGGGACACCAGGCGAACTCCCTCATCGGAAAGAAGATCGGAGAGGAGATTGACGGCATTTTCGTTGACCTTCCAGGATACAAGCTCAGGATCACAGGTGGATCGGACAAGACCGGAACGCCCATGAGGAGGGACATCCCGGGCGGAAGGAGGAAGAGTGTCCTTGTCACGAAGGGCGTCGGATTCAAGCCGAAGGACAAGGGCGTGAGAAAACGGAAAACGTTTCGCGGGAATGCGATCTCCCAAGAGATATCACAGCTCAACCTGCGTGTGACGAAGAGGGGCCCCCGGTCGATTGAGGACAGCCTGAAGGCAAGAGAGGCCACGGAATGAATGTTCCCGTCCAGCCCGAGGCGAACATAGGGATGATCGGTCACGTTGACCATGGAAAGACAACCCTCACGAAGATGCTCACAGGGGAGTGGACCGACAGGCATTCCGAGGAGATCAAGAGGGGGATATCCATCAGGCTTGGATATGCCGATGCTTCATTCTACAAATGCCCGGACTGCCCGGAGCCCGAATGCTACTCCGTGGAACCCAAATGCCCCAAGTGTGGAACGAAGGGGGAGTTCCTTAGAGCTGTGAGCTTCGTTGACTCTCCCGGACATGAGACGCTGATGGCGACCATGCTCTCAGGAGCTGCGATAATGGACGGCGCCCTGCTTCTCGTCGCTGCTAATGAGGAGTGTCCTCAGCCGCAGACGAAGGAGCACCTGATGGGGCTGAGCATCACGGGTGTTGAGAACATAGTGATCGTCCAGAACAAGATAGATATCGTCGATCAAGAAAGGAGTCGAGAGAACTACGAGGAGATCCGATCCTTCATTGACGGGACCATTGCTGAGAATTCACCGATTGTACCTCTCTCGGCCCACCATCATATAAACATCGACGTTCTCATAATGGAGATGGAGAAGAGAATACCCACTGCGGACAGGGATCTCGACGCACCTCCGAAGATGAATGTGGCCAGATCGTTCGACATAAACGTCCCTGGGACGCCTCCGAAGAAGCTGCGGGGCGGAGTCATAGGCGGTTCCCTGACACAGGGGAGAATAAAGGTCGGGGACGACATCTTCATCACTCCGGGCTTCAAGCGGGAGGTTTCTGGAGAGATGGTTTGGGATCCGATCAGTAGCAAGGTGACCTCTCTCGTTTCCGGGGGCGCGCAGAGGGATGAGGTTGGACCGGGCGGGCTGATAGCCGTGGGTACGGAACTCGATCCCTCGCTGGTGAAGTCGGACTCGCTGACGGGAAGGGTCGCGGGGGCGGAAAAGGCACTTCCAGACGTGCTGAAATCCCTGACACTGGAGATAAACCTCCTTGAGCGGGTGGTCGGCGCGGCGGAGGAGCTCGAAGTTGACAACATCAAGACGAACGAGCCGCTGATGCTGAACGTGGGAACCGCCACGACCGTCGGCATCGTGACAAGCGCCCGAGAACAGCTCAGCGACATCGCGCTCAAGATCCGGATAAGCGCGGAACCGGGCCAGCGCATCGCCATTTCGCGGAGGATAGGCGGGAGATGGCGCTTGATAGGATACGGGATCATTCAGTGATCAGAGGCTCATTTCTGATTCTCAGGAAACCTACCTTGTCGGAAAGTTTTATCTTGTCTCAGCCGAATAGCGAATACTGAGACGGGTAGCGGTAAGACCACTCAGCAATATGCACGCTGGGACAAAGGGTGCGCTCTAATCCTGAACCCAAAGGTGGCACGCGTCAGGAAGAACCTGGATCACACTGGATTCGGTAGTAACTGCCTGCCCGTCTCGCCTTCTTGCAATCCCGATAGAAAGAAATAGAGTCTTCTCATTCAAAGCTTGAGGAAAGCTGGATGAAGGTCCTTTTCAGAGACGATAAGAAGGGCAACATCAAATTGCTCATTCAGACCATGGACGACCTGTGGCATCTCTACAATCTGATCGAGGAGGGAGATCTGGTCGTTGCCATGACGTTCCGCAGGGATGATCAGTTGACAGACAAGCTGAGACCGGAGAGAATGGGCAAGAAGAGGGTCAGGCTCGGCATCCGCGTACAGAAGGCAGAGTTCCATGACTTCACGGATAGGCTCAGGATACGTGGGACCATCGAGACGGGCTCCGAGGAGATTGGCTCCTACCATACATTCAACGTCACTCTGAGGGACAACATCAGCATAGTGAAGGACTGGAAGGACTCACATCTGAGAAGGATAGAGGATGCCGTTGCATCCACACTGCAACCTCTGATTACGTTCGTTTCGATGGACGACGAGTCGGCGCTCCTAGCGCAAATGCATCAGTACGCGATTAGGGAGATAGCCACAATCAGAGGACCCGGATCTGGGAAGCAGTTCAAGAGTCCCGCTACGAAGGAGGACTACTTCTCCGAAATCCTTGACACGACCAAGTCCCTGGAGCAGACGGGCATCCTCATCGTTGTCGGTCCAGGCTTCACGAGGAAGGACTTCTTCGACTACGGCAAGAGGAAGTCAGCAGGGACGTTCGAGAAGGGCTACACGATTGTCACGGGTTCGGCTGGTATGGCGGGGATCCAGGAAGCTCTCAAGCGTGGCATGGGAGAGCAGGCGCTCCTCGACAGCAAGGTCGCCACGGAGACGAGGCTCGTTGAGGAGGTGCTTTCGGAGATCTCGAAGGAGGGGGCGTACGCCTATGGAGAGGAGGAGGTCTCAAGAGCCATTGACATGGGCGCGATCGAAACATTGCTCGTCACGGAGGACTCGATAAGGGACGAGCGGAGAGAGGCCCTGATGAAGGGGGCGGAAAGAGCCAAAGGGAAGGTCGTCATCATAAGCAGCCGTCACGAGGCGGGAAAGAAGCTCCTGTCGCTCGGAGGGCTGGCCGCCCTTCTGCGCTACAAGATCTAGTACTATGCCCGTCCGTAGGACTCTCCACGCTTGAACGCGGTGACGATCAGGTGGGCCACCCGGATGGGCTCGGGAAGAGCGCCTCTCACGGTAGATTTCCTAATCGTGCCCTTCAGTTCGGCGAAGCCTATGCCGACGTGCTGCACATAGATGGGACTGTGCTCTGTCTCCACCTTCTTGATCTCGTTCTTTGAGATGAGCTTGAACCTTTCCTTCCAATCATCGAACTTCTTCTCGAGCGCGATCCTGATCGATTCCATATCCGGGCGTTTCCTGCTGATGCTTGCTACAGGAATCCCGACTTCCTCGCTCAGCTTGCCAATGTCCACGACGTTGAACCCGCCCAGGGCGATTCCGTCAAGGAAGATCACCGAGATGTTCTCGCGGTATCTGGAAGACCGCACCATTTCTGCCACCTTCAGCGTGGAGTTCCACCCGTCCACATCGACCTCGGATCTCATCACCGCCTCGATGTAGTTGGGCGTTCGAATGAGTGCCCCCACGATCTCCGCGCTTTCATCCTCAAAACTGAACGGCGAATCGTCGATCCCCAGAATCCTGATGTTCTCCTTCATCCTACCACAAGTCCAGGCGTCCGGTGACCTGGTCGATTATGGAATCAGGGGCTGGACCCATCCCGAGACACGTCGCGGTTCCAGGAGGTATCTCCGTCAGGCCTGCATCCTCAATCAGCGCGACCGTGATCTTCAGTCGTGAGGCCTTTCTTTCCAGATCGCGGAGCTCACGGAGGTCCCTTGCCCTGACCACGACCTTTTTCTGGCCCTCCTTCATCCATCGAGAGAACCATCTCTTGCTCTCCTTCCGACACTCGATCGAGCACTTGACCGCTGCGTGGGCGACCTGAACAGCCATCTTCCCCCCAGAGAGCTTAAGGTCGTCTCTCACCGCAACGACGAGCTTGTGTTCCATCGATCGCCTCAATACAGCTCCCGGGCCCTCTGCTCCTCTATCTTCCTGAGCTTGATGTCCACTTCTTTCAGCTCTTCCATTGCCCGATTCTTCTTGTTCAGATAGCTCTCCCTGATCTTTCCCGTGCTCTGCCTTATCCTCCTCTCATGGTCCTTTATCTTCAATCTCAGCTCCTCGCGAGTTCTAGCGAGGTTTCTGATCTCCTCGACGATCTCCCTGTCCTCCTTCACATCGACGAGCACAGACTGTGGTTCCCTCTTGGGATGTCTGAGCAAACTCGGGTGCAGTCTCCCCATGGAGGGATATGACCCCCGAAGCCAGCCCAGGACGAAGAGTAGAATCGAGAGCGTCACGAGGATAACCCACAGATTCGCACCTGTGACGAAACCCAGGCCCGACTCCTGAGTAATCCCGAAGTCCTGAGTCAGCGAGTTGAGCACGAACCCCACGGCAACGGCAATGACGACACTCATCACTATCCCAAGAGTGATTCTGTACAGAAGATCGTACTCCCTGTCGAGCTCGCCCTTTCGCGGGAATATGGCGTTGACCAGGAGAAAGCCAGGCAGGAAGAATATGAACAGGATGGCAAGAATCGCTTCAATCATTTGTCGTTGAAAGACGAGTAGACCTATTTAAGATTTGGGAACTCGCGCCAACAATCTGGCCCGGGTTCTCCGGATGAGAATCACTGGCGAGAAGGCATGGCGAAGCGCGGACCTTTTCCCTCTTCATGCGAAAAAACCGGAGAGCACGTGGGAGGCTGCGAGGCTCAATCCGCCAAGGATTTCCCGCGAGACTGTCCTGTGGATGTGACGGCGAATTCCTCAGTCTGATGGTCCTTGCCGGTCGCGAACTTCTCGATGATGTATTTCTCGGCGAGGGCATAGAAGGCCGTCTCCACGTCCTTTCCCGTCCTAGCACTGGTCAGGCTGTATCCCGTATCGTACTTCTCAGCCATCGCAGTGATGTCGGCCTCGTCCATCTCCAGCTGATTCTTGAGATCCCATTTGTTGCCAAGGATTCGAACGGGTATTGGTCCGGTGACATTATAGACGGCGTCGATCCAGTAGGTCAGATTGTCGAGGGTCTCCTCTCGAGTGACATCGCAGACCGCCAACACAGCCCTCGTGCCGTGGAAATAGGCTTCATTGAGGAGTTCCCTGAATCCCTTCTGACCCATTATGTCCCATATTACCATGTCTATCTGGATCGTCCCCTTGCGACTCGGATGTCCCAGCGTGAACTGCTTCTTGAGTATCTGTGTACCTATAGTAGGAACATACGCGGATCTGAACCGGTTATGGACGAATCGTTCCGCTACACTGGTCTTGCCGACCGCGAAGTCGCCCACGAAACAGACTTTCATCTTGATTGGGGCATCGTACTCCAAGGAGTGGCCTTTGTCCATTGAAGACTATCCACTACTCAGAGCCTAAAAACGGTTTCTCTACCATTATCAAGATTGATACGAGCACTGGCGCTTGAGAAACCTGGAAATACCGCGTTCCCTTTCTGGTCTGCCATGGGAGACCTGCACGGTTACTGGGGGAAGCTCACGAGAATCAACCTGTCAACGAGAGATGTCACCTATGAGGACATCCCCGATGACGTCATTGAGAAGTTCCTCGGCGCGAAGGGTCTGGCGGCCTACTACATCTGCGGGGAACTCGACGTGGGGACGTTCCCGTTCTCCTCCGACAACGAAATCGCCCTCACTGTCGGTCCGTTCCAAGGAACTGCCGTGCCCAGCACGGGAAGGTTCTGCACCGCCGCGATATCACCTATGACTGGTATGTTTCTGGATACGTACGCCGGCGGCAACTTCGGTCATTCACTCAAGAAATCGGGCTTCGACGTCGTCATCGTGGAGGGGGTTTCGGACCACCCAGCCTACATCACGATAGAGAACGGAGAAGCACACGTCAAAGACGCCCGCGACCTGTGGGGTCTCGAAACAGACACTGCGGAGCAGGAACTCAGGTCGATGGAGGGGGAGGATTCTCATTGCGTAACGATAGGCCCAGCGGGTGAGAATCTGGTTCTCTTCTCGTGCCTCATTAGCGACACTAGACGGGCGTCAGGGAGAGGCGGCCTCGGGGCAGTCTTCGGCTCAAAGAGACTGAAGGCGATCGTCGCCAAAGGTAGCCTCAAAGTCCCTGTGAGCGACCCGAAGAAACTGAAGGAGGTCGTCAGAGAGTTCAACGCCAGCGTCCGAAAGGAGAAGGAGGAGGGGCGGCCATTCTACAAGTACGGGACAACAGGAATATTGGAGACCGCGAGCGAAAGGGACAGGCTTCCCACAAGGAACTACCAGGAGGCTCAGTTCGAGCGCGCTTCGGATATCTCGGGGGAGGCCATATACGAGAAGTATGACGTCAAACCGGTCCCTTGCTGTGCGTGCCCGATTGCCTGTCCAGCAACGCTCGATGGTAAGTACGACAGACCGGAGTACGAAACACTTGCGATGCTCGGATCCAATACCGGGAACAAAGACCTGCAGGCAATCGTGGATGCGAATATGCTCTGCAATCGGTTGGGCCTTGACACCATCTCG
>JAJISH010000448.1 GCA_022848825.1 Thermoplasmatota archaeon | reverse complement strand
CTCGTTTTCCTCACGCAGCTGCTCGTGCTGATGGGGTTGATATACTCATGGAAGAAGGAGGAGCGCCCGCACCAGTTCTTCGGTCTCATCCTCCTCATCGGGCTTGCGATAACGGGCGTCTTCATCTCGCTGGACTTCTTCCTGTTCTTCATCTTCTGGGAGCTGGTCCTCATACCCATGTACTTCTTCATCGCAATATGGGGAGGACCAAACCGCCACTACGCGTCCATCAAGTTCCTGGTCTACACGCACGTGGGCAGCGTGATAATGCTTCTCGGAATCTTCGCCCTCTATCTCAGCTCTGGGGATTTCACCGCAGACGGAGCGAGGACGTTCAACATGATCCTGTACCTCGAGGCGGCCCAGACGGACCCGCTCTTCCTGCAGATGAGCCTGCAGATCCCGCTATTCATAGCCTTCCTCTTCGGCTTCGGCGTGAAAATGCCCATGGTGCCCTTCCACACATGGCTGCCGGATGCGCACGTGGAAGCGCCCACGGCGGGCTCGGTGATCCTGGCGGGACTGCTGCTGAAGATGGGCGGCTACGGCATATTCAGGATATCGCTGGGCATCTTACCGGAGGCGACGAAGGAGCTGTGGTGGCTCCTGGCCGTGTTCGGAATCGTGTCCATCGTCTACGCGGCCTTCATCTGCTTAGCTCAGACCGATCTCAAGCGCCTCGTCGCGTACTCATCCATCAGCCACATGGGCTTCGTCCTCTTGGGCGCGGCCACCATGACGGAGGCGGGCATCTCAGGAGGCATCTTCCAGATGTTCAACCACGGCCTCATAACGGCGGTCCTGTTCATGCTCGCCGGTTCGGTCAAACATGCTACAGGAACGAGAGAGATCCCACAGCTCAGCGGTTTGGCGAAGGTGATGCCCAAGTTCTCTCTCATCCTCATCATAGGCTTCTTCGCCTCGATGGGGATGCCCGGTCTCAACGGCTTCGTGAGCGAGTTCCTCGTGTTCCTGGGAACGTACAAGATGTTCAACGCGATCGAGATGGGTAAGCTAATCATCATTCCCCTGCTCGGCATAATCGTGACCGCCGCATATTACCTCTGGACGCTTCATAGGGTGACGCTCGGGGAGCTGAAGGAATCGCTCAAGAACGTGGTGGACATCCCCCGCCACGAGGCCATCCCGCTCGCGATACTCACATTCATGATCATCCTGTTCGGGCTCTATCCGACGCCCGTCCTAGGTGTGATATGGCCGCATGCCCAAGGGCTCACAGGTCTGCTGGGAGGTCCATAGATGCTGATCGATTTCCCGATCATCTCGTCGATCCTCATAGTATCCCTCCTGGGCACACTGCTGATCTACCTCTTCCCCGCGGGCGACAGGGGGACGAAGTGGTTCGCGGTCCTACTCTCCCTCGTGCCTCTGGCGCTCTCCACCGTTCTCCTGCTCGGCATCGTCGCGCCGGGCAGCGTCGAGCTCACGTCCATATCCGCTGGCGGACAAGAGTTCCTCGCCTACGAGAAGGCGGAGTGGATCCCGCAGGCGGGCATATCCTTCGAGTTCGGCGTGGACCAGCTATCGGGGCCGCTCGTCTTCCTGACATCGCTCCTCACGACTCTCGGCATGATATTCTCCTGGGGCGAGAAGCACAGGACGAAGGAGTTCTTCGCGATGCTCCTGTTCATGCAGGCGACCGTTGCGGGCGTCTTCGTCTCGCTCGACCTGTTCCTGTTCTTCGTCTTCTGGGAGGGCGGCCTCGTGCCGATGTACTTCCTGATTGCCGTCTGGGGCGGTCCCAAGAAGAAGTACGCATCCATGAAGTTCTTCCTCTTCACGCAGGCCGCGAGCCTGCTCGTGCTGCTAGGGGTACTCGTCTTCTACTGGATGTCCGGAACGTTCAGCATTGTCGAAATCTTGAATCAAGGACAGGTGATCCCGCTAGGACTGTACACGGATCTCCTCTTCTTCGCGCTGCTCCTCGGGTTCGGCACGAAGCTTCCCATGGTCCCCTTGCATACCTGGTTGCCGGATGCACACGTCGAGGCGCCCACCGCGGGCTCCGTTCTTCTCGCTGGAGTCCTGCTCAAGATGGGCGGCTACGGCCTCATAAGGTTCAACGTGCAGATGCTGCCGGGCGTCTCGGACGGGCTGTACGTTCTCGTTGCGGTCATCGGGATAGTGAGCATAGTCTACGGCGCCTTCGTGTGCCTGGCTCAGGACGACTTGAAGCGTTTGGTGGCATTCTCCAGCGTAAGCCATATGGGCTTCGTGACCCTCGGCATCGGGGCGGCCATGCTCGGAGGCTCCAAGCTCGCAATGGCGGGAGCCGTCTTCCAGCTCTTCGCGCACGGCCTGATCTCCGCCGCGCTGTTCATGATAGCGGGAGCTCTCGGCCACAACGTGGGCACCCGCCTAATCTCCAAGTTGCACGGTGCGGCAAAAAAGATACCGAACACCGCTGGCTTCATGATGGTCGCCTTCATGGCGTCCCTCGGCCTTCCAGGGCTAGTTGGTTTCGTTGCCGAGTTCACGGTCTTCCTGGGCGTCTACGAGGGCTTCGAGGCCTTCTTCGGCTCGGGCCTGTGGGTCCTCATCCCCGCCGTAGCGATCGTCATCACCGCTGGCTACTACCTGTTCGCCATGCAGCGCGCCATGTTCGGTCCCGAGGAGGAGAATCCGGGAGAGATGAAGGACCTGCACTCGTTCGAGATATTGCCTCTCGCGGTTCTCATGTTCTTCATCGCGCTGCTCGGGATCCTGCCATATCTCCTGTTTGACCCGATACTCGGCTGGGTGGGAGGTCTAGTATGACGGAACCCTACTTCCTCCTGCTG
Organism: Thermoplasmatota archaeon; assembly: GCA_022848825.1. GTDB lineage: Archaea > Thermoplasmatota > Thermoplasmata > RBG-16-68-12 > JAGMCJ01 > JAGMCJ01. The sequence continues at coordinate 928 of JAJISH010000448.1, read as the reverse complement.
CCCGTGATGGTACTCATCGTGGGCGCGTTCATCAACCTCGCCCTCGGCTTCGTGGTGAAGAAGAGACCCGAAGCGCTCGGATACCTCTCGTTGGCATGGCTCGCCATCTCGCTCCTTCTTACGTTGGACATGATGGGGGTCTCGTGGTCGTCCCTCCTGGGCTTAGACCTGTGGAACGTGTCCTCGCCGCTGATCGAGAACTTCCACCTGAAGGTCGACGAGCTGGCCATGTTCTTCTTCCTCGTCTTCAACGTCGTCGGTCTCATGGTCGTCTCGGCGTCCATAACGACGATCGCGAAGGAGAAGAACCATCCGGAGTACTACGCTCTCACGCTGCTCTCGATATCCGGCATGATGCTCATCGCCTGCGCGACGGACCTCATCATCCTCTATCTGGCGTTCGAGTTCGCGAGTATATCCATGTACGGTCTTGTGGCGTTCGCGAAGAAGGACGAGCGGTCCACGGAGGCCGCGCTGAAGTTCTTCCTCATGGGCGCTGTGTCGTCGGCGGTCATTCTCTTTGGGATATCGCTCATCTACGGCGTGAGCGGGATGACGACGGGCGCGACAACGGACCTGGCCTCGCTGAAGTTGGCCCTCGATGCGGGACTCGCGACATTCCACCCGACCATCCTGCTGGCGGTCATCCTCCTCCTCGCGGGCTTCGGGTTCAAGATAACGATGTTCCCGTTCCACATGTGGGCACCGGACGTTTACGAGGGCAGCCCGACGACTATCACGGCCCTCATCGCGGCGGGCTCCAAGAAGGGCGGCTTCGCTGCCTACATGAAGATCTTCCTCGTCATGCTCCTCCTCGTCCGGATGGACTGGGCGATCATCTTAGGCCTTCTGGCGATATTAACCATGACCGTGGGCAACGTGCTGGCGATCTCGCAAACGAACATCAAACGGTTGCTGGCGTATTCCA
>JAJISH010000447.1 GCA_022848825.1 Thermoplasmatota archaeon | reverse complement strand
GCATGAGACCCGGTGAATGCGCTGTGGGTGGCATTGTCTTTCTTGCTTTGACCCTTCTCATGGCGCTGCTCGCTCCTTTGAGCGGGGGCTATCAGAATGTCGAAGTCGACACATGTGGATCTTCGGATGTAACTCCCTGTCACGGTGTGATAGATCCGAGCGTTGTCGTGACCATCGACGGACCAGACGTCGTTGAGACTAGCAGTCCTGTGACATATGTGATCACAGTAACTGGCGGGCCGTCGGTCACATACGGATATTTCGTCGTCTTCACAGATCCTGACGGAAGGAGCTCTGACTCTCTTGGGGATGTTCTGTTCCACGTAGAGCCCAACTCGATAACGCGAGTCGGAGAGACAAACACCTTCGTCCTCGAATTCACTCCTCCGCGTTATGCCGTTGACCTAACGATGAAGGTTTCCTCCGTTTCTGCCGACAATAGCCTCAATCCCGATGGCGATGGCTGGAATTTCGCAATCAAGGACGTTGAGGTGGAGTATCCGGTCAGCTCAGAATTCCCTGGACTCGGCATTTCATCTTCCATTTATGCTCTCGGTGCATCCATAGTGCTCATCGGTTTTCTGATGTGGATTATATTCCTTGGGGTCGAGAGGAGGGTGAAGAAGGAGGTGGCGCACACTGAAGGAGGAGGAAGAGAAGGAAAAGAACGAGATGAATAGAAGGGAGTTTATCACGACGGTTGCCAAGGGAGCCATCGCGGCGGGCTTGGGACTCGTAGCCATCGAGGCCTCTTATCTCTTCAGCTACTTCGGTCCAACAGAAGGTTTCATGCCCGATTGGAAAGGAGACCTTCCCGAGCTGGACGCTGATGGCCTCATATTATTCAAGGGTGAGCCCGTCTCCGTCGTTGAGATCCTTGATGTGATTGCCAAGACCGGCAGCTTCCTATTCCTTTTCCCCGGCGTGTTCCATGGCAGAAATGAAACGCTTCCTGGTATTGTGTCAAGGGATGCCCAAGGCAATCTGTACGCGTCGTCGAGGAAGTGCACCCACGAGGGCTGTCTTGTGACCTTCAGGGACGATATTGTGCTAGGCTCGAAGAGCTACCAGAAGGTCTGGCTTTGTCGTTGCCATGATGGACTCTTCAACGCTCAAAGAGATGGGGAGGTTCTTGCTGGTCCGCCTCCAACACGGCTCCCCCAGTTTGATATCGAGTTCGTGGATGAAGGAGAGAAGGTCAGGTTGGTTTCACGGTGATATGCTGAGAATAGTTGACAGACTTCGGTCATTCAGCCTCAAGGCGTTCCTACAGAAACTGATGGGCTGGATTCTGAAGAGGGCAGGAATGGAGGAAATCGTGGAGGACCAGCTGCTGAAGGGTGTTCCAACGCACGCGAGGAATCCAGTCTACTGCCTCGGCGGAATCACTCTTGCGGCCTTCATCGTTCAGGCCATGAGTGGGATTTTTCTCGCAACCTACTACGTTCCGTCAGTCGATCATGCCTGGGACAGCATCAGATACATCGAGCAGAGTGTTTCGTTCGGCTACATCATAAGGAACATCCATCGCTGGACGGCGAACATGATGGTGATTACCCTCGTCCTTCATACATTAAGGGTATACTTCACCCGAGCCTACAGGCCGCCAAGAGAGTTTACATGGATGATAGGTGTCGCCCTCTTCTTCATGACCGTTGGGATAGCATTCACAGGGTACACGCTTCCATGGGACCAGCGTGCCTATTGGGCGGCCACTGTCGGCACAAACTTGATAACCGCACTGAGTGAAATGCCCGTTGTGGGACCGATGCTAGCGCCCCTCGCCGAATCCCTGAGAGAGGTCTTCATAGGCGGCGGCGAGATAGGTCCCTCGACCCTGACACGTTTCTACGGTTTTCATATTCTCATCTTCCCGGGAGCTATCATGATGATAATGCTGATTCACTTCTATCTTATCAGAAAGCACGGAATTGCAGATTCATTGTGAGGCACTGGATATGATCGCGAGAAAGAGAGAAACCGAACCCGAGGCGCTCAGGTCACGCCCCTTCTGGCCGGGGTTCGCCCTGGAGGAGATGGCAGCTCTTATTCTGTTCCTAGGATTTGTGCTTCTGTTGGCATCGGTTCTTCATCCCTCGATGGTGTTCGAGTCGGGACTTGACGAGACGGAGCTGAGAAGGCTGGAGTATCCTGCTGACCCTTTCAGTACCCCTCCCAGAATCCTCCCGGAATGGTACTTCCTTGCCACCTTCGAGCTTCTGAAATTCATGGCCCCCTGGTTGGTAATGATGCTCATCGGTCTTTTCGTGACCGGTTTCTTCTTCGTGCCATTCATAGATAGATTCCTATCGAAATACAGGATCGGAGACTGGATGGTGAGACTGTTCGGTGTCGGAATAGTCGTCCTTTTCATCTTACTTACGTTGAGAGGAATGGGTCTGATTTGATGAGCGATTCGTTGAAAGAAGGTGAGAAGGAATCGGCGCTTTCTAGGTTCAAGCCTTTGATTGCGATTCTCGTCTTCGTGTCAATTGCTGGCGTTTCCGCAAGTCAAGTCATAGCGGCAATTCAGATACTGGCACAACGATTCGACCTCCTTTGGATTCTTGGGCTCGTTTTCTTTGGATTTCTCCTCGCTCTGTCCTTCGCTGTTCTTCTGTCGATTGTGTACCTCCTTGACCGTTCTCAGGGAAGGGTGAAGAGGCGAATAGCCTTCATCGAGAATTTCTTTGGTGACGAAAATGAATGAGAACACGCTGAGGAAGCTTGCAGTCCTGTTCATGATCGCTCTACTTGCAGCAATCTCAGTCATGGTCTACTTGGTGGTCGAAACGTGGGTTGCCAAGCGCTTTGCCGAAACTGCTTTTCTCATGGGAATATCCTTCGTACTAGCTGCTGAGATTGTCTACTTCTTCGAAAGAGCATTCACTCCCGGTGAAATCTGGTGGACGAAAGAGGGTCACAAGGCGGGTCTCATTCACAGCAACCCGAACGAGGAAGAACGCAAACCAGATGGCGAGGAACCTGATTCCAACACCGCCGAGTAACCGTGATCTCGGCTTCTGACGTGACCGAGGGCCTCGAAATCAGACTCGCAAGGGATCCTCGATTCCGAAGACCATCTCTTGGCAAATCCTGCACAGCTTGCAGAGCTGGAGACCCCTCTCATCATCGCCTATGCCATTGACAATCGAATCAGCCATCTCACGGATTCTCTGTCTGATCTCCGGATAGTCTTTGAGTGTACGGGTGCCCCCTCTTCTCTTCGTTGAATACTGGCTAATCGCCGCCTGTGTGACACCCAGGAGATCGGCCGCTTTCGTTTGGCTCAACCCATACTCCTCAAGAAGGAGAATAGCCAGCTCCGCTCTTATGGTTGGAAGCACATCAATCACTATCGTCTCACATGGCTGTCTGCCGTGAATCATGCACAAGTCGTAATGCCGATGTCATATAACTGCGTTGAGATTCCTGAGGGCGGTCAGGCCTCTGGTCCGAGACCACAGACAGGCTTGGTTTCCCTTGGAGAGCACTTCGAAGGGTGGCGATATCGGACAAGTTCCCAGGAACAGCCAATCCAAGAACCTTCCTTAACCAGAACTAACACATCATTTATAACGGAGCTTTGAGATGTTGATTTCCTTGAGGCGCGAGAAACCTCTTCGTTAGCAACTCGTGAGGTGTTGAGTCGAATAGCACGTTCAGTTGGGCGTTCATATGGGAGAAGACGAGGATTCAGGACCTGTTGCGATAGAAACGCGGAATCTCACGAAGAGATTCGGACCCAAGACCGCCATACGCAATCTGAATCTGAAGATCCAGCATAGCCGGATTACTGCTCTCTTCGGGCCCAATGGTGCTGGAAAGACGACTCTGATTAGAATACTGAGCACTCTGTCCAGCCCGACGTCGGGTCGCGTGTTTGTGAAGGGGATGGATATATCGAATAACGGACGTGAGGTCCGAGGGAGAATCGGAGTGGTCCTTCATGACCCTCTCCTCTATGACGACCTGTCGGCGGCAGAGAACCTCAGGTTCTACTGTAGGATGTTCGGCTCCCCTGATTCAAGGGTGGACGAGCTACTGGATCTGTTCGGGCTAAGGCACAGAAAGAACGACAGGATAGGTGTGCTTTCGAGCGGTATGGTGAAGAGGCTCTCCATAGCCAGGGCGATGATACACGACCCCGAGATCCTCATCTTCGACGAGCCCTTCTCAAGCCTCGACTCCGATTCCATCGCGAAGACGATGTCCCTCATCGGACAGCTCCGTGACGGCGGAAAAACAGTCCTTCTCGCCACGCATCATCTCAGGGAGGGGTATCAGGTGGGTGAGCGGCTTCTCGTTATGAAGAAGGGTCGGGTTGTCTACGACGCGAGGAAAGCCGAGACGGGTGCAGATGAGTTCGAGTCCGCCTATGACGAACTGACGGGGGCGGGCTCTTGACGCTCGATGCCTTGAGGATTGCACAGAAGGACATCAGCATAGAGCTCAGAACGCGAGAGAGGATGACATCCACGATTCTGTTGAGCCTGGTCATAATCCTCTCGTTCAGATTCGCCCTCTTCGGTTTCGACATGGAACTGAGCGAGAACCCTCATCTCGTAGCGCCCATCCTGTGGACGACGATCTTCTTTGCCGGCATCATGGGTCTGGAATCCTCCTTCTCGTATGAGAAGGAGAACAAGTACCTTGACGGCCTTCTACTCCTCCCGACGAGCAGATACTCAATCTATCTGGGGAAGATGCTCGCCAATCTGCTATTCCTCATCGTTGTGGACCTCGTGACGCTCGTGTTCGTTGTCGCCTTCTTCGCGTACGAACCCGGCGGGGCGTTCGTGACGTTGCTCGGGGTCATTCTCCTCGGCACGTTCAGTTTCGTTGCCATGGGAACCCTCGTTTCGGGGATGACCATAGCTGCCAAGACCCGCCAGTCGCTCCTGCAGATTGCTCTCATCCCCCTGATAGTGTTCACGGTCGTGATCCCTGCCGTCGCGGCAACTTCGAAGATTGTGTCCGGAAGCGGCGACGTGATGCCAGAACTGAACATTCTGGTCGGCTTCGGAATCCTGAGCCTACTTCTCGCCTATCTCCTGTTCGGGCATATCATGGAGGACTAGCATGGAAAAAAGGAAGCTGATTGACTTTGTGCTTGCGCTTTTAGCGGTGATATTTGTCATTGTGACGGTTCTAGCAGCGCTCTACTATGCCCCGCTCGAACCCCTGGACGTCTCCACTGTCTTGTATCACCAGGATGACTACACCGGTGACGACATCAGAGTAAAAGGTGTCGTGCAGGATCTCAGCGGGACCGAATTCGCCCTCGAAGACATCACGAGCGCCGTCTTCATCGACGTCTCGTACGCGGACTCGGGCGACCTTGACGCAGGGATCGTGAACGGAACCACGGTGTACGTCCTGGGAAGACTGGAGCCCGATGTAGGCATAGCGGCAAGAGAGGTCGAGATAGCGGATGATCCAGACGAGCCCGCGGGCTGGAGATCACCATACTCGGCCAAGATATTCTACTTCCACGTTCCAGCCGCCTGGACCTCATTCCTGGCCTTCGGAGTCGTGCTAGTGTGCAGCGCAGCTTACCTTTGGAAGGGCGGTCAGAAATGGGACACCTGGGCCCTTTCGTCAGCCGAGGTGGGCCTGGTATTCTGCTCCGTCGCCGTCATCTCCGGGGCACTCTGGGCCAAGGCCGAGTGGGGCTACTACTGGGACTGGAACGATACGAAGCTCTTCTCGACGTTCGTCCTGTGGCTGATCTTCATCGCGTATGTCGCCATAAGAGCCGGGGCGGTGAGGCATGAGAGCATCCCCAGAGTCGCTGCGATCTTCGGCATACTCGGCTTCGCGGCGGTGCCTATCTCCTTCCTCTCGTCGAGAATCTGGACCAGCCTCCATCCGAACGTCGTGGCGACATCTCAGGGCCATCTCTCTGCCGAGGCGGGAGCCGTTCTCATGTTGGGGGTCGTAGCTTTCACGCTCGTATACGCGACACTTTTTTCTAGGCGGACTGCTATCGAGAGGTCAGTAATCGAGATTGAAGGAATCAAGGAACAGCTGGAGGACGCAGAATGATAGGGGTTGAGCAGTTCTACTGGGCTTATCTGGTCATCTGGGCAGGAATCGTTCTCTACGTGCTCTATCTCACGCACAGACAGAACAGGATAAAGAGGGAAATCGACTTGCTGAAGGAGGTAATGGAAAGTGGCGGGAAGTAGGGAACCCCCGCAGGCACGGAAATCCGATGCGAAGAAGCGGCTCGTGCTGAAGATAGTCGTTGTGCTTGCCATTGTTATCATTCTCGTGGTCATATTCCTGAGCTCCGCCCCCGCGGACCCCTATGACACAGTGGACAACGTGATGGCCGACCCCGCCAAGCACGTGGACAAGGAGGTCGAGATTAGAGGCCAGGTGACGGCTTGGTCTCAGCTCGACAGCACCTTCAATCTGACGGGTGAGACGCACTCGATAGTGGTCAGCTACACCTATGTCCCCGATGCCTTTGCGAACGGAAAGGATGTCGTTGTCACAGGGATGTTCCACCTGAAAGTAAGCACTTACGAGATCGATGCAAACGACATACTCGTCGGATGCTCGTCAAGGTATTGAGGCCCCCCTCAGATTTCAGGCGGTAACGATGAAGAAAGCGGCCCTGATCGCCATAGTCCTGCTCGCTTCAGGCCTGACTCTTCTGTTCTTGATCGAGGAACCTGCTCCAGACTTCACAGGTGCCGATGCCTACGGTCAAAACTTCACGCTGTCCGAGCAAAGGGGAACGGTCGTCATCCTGAATTTCATGTTCACAACCTGCAAAGCATGTGAACAGGAGATTGAAGTCCTCAAGGACATCCGGGGAGTCCACAGCGAGAGCGACCTGGTCATCGTTTCAATAAGCGTGAGTCTATCGGACAACAACGAGATCTTGCGAACTTTCAGAGAGTCCAAGGGGGCGAATTGGACCTTCCTGATGGATCCTGGAGGTGTGACGGATTCCTATGGAGTGAGGTCGGTGCCTCACATGTTCGTCATCGATGGCAGCGGGAGGATAGCATCTTCTCATGCTGACGTCTTGGGCGCGGAGGGCGTATCCAGCCTGATCGACAATGCGAGGTCTCAGGTCGATCCCATCGTGATGATCATCCTCTCCGTCGCTCTGATCGGGGTTTCCCTCGGGATTCTCTTCTATCTCGGATACACAAAGAGGGACATGATAAAGGAGCGGCTTGTGGGCGGTTCTGGCGAGAGCTAGTCCTCCTCAGCTGATTCCCGTCTCCTGTCTGGATAACCATAGAATCGGTACGTGAACACGGCGAACGCCAGGACTACGAAGCCCACACCGAAAAGGAAGACGCTCTCCTGGTATCTGCTCCCGATCGCTCTGAGGAGGGCGAAAGCGAACGTGCTTGCGGTCATAGCGAAGAGGACCAATATCAGGATTAGCAGTGTCGGAACTCTGAAGTCTGGAGCAGCTTCCTCGACCAAGATCAGAGATTCGTCCTCTCCCGCCCTCATTCGCGTCCCTCACCCATTTCCCTGCAGACCTCGAGAAATCTCAGGGTTCTCTTCTGCCTCCCGCTCAGCTTGTCAATGCTGTAGAAGATGGTCGCAAGCGAATAGATGCCGACCAACGTGATGTACGAGAAGACCAGAAACAGAGACAGGGATAGAACGTCGAACGCTTTCAGGAGCTGACCGCTGGCTTGAACCGCAAATGCTAGGGAGATCCCCGAGACCACCAAGAGCACGATCGTGGACATCAGGACCCTTCTTCCGCTGGACATCTTCGCCTTTCCGCTCATCTAGAACCCCATGATCGTGAA
>JAJISH010000446.1 GCA_022848825.1 Thermoplasmatota archaeon | reverse complement strand
ACTCCAGTTGGGAGCGTCGAGGCAGGCAAGGACGAGTACAAGAAGGACATCCCGCGGATCATGATCGCCCACGATGCGCCTTACGTCGCGACCGCCACTCTTGGATTCATTCCCGACCTTCTGAAGAAGCTGGAAAAGGCGAAGAACAAGAAGGGCTGCTTCCGGTATATCCAGATATACTCGCCATGCCCGCCGGGTTGGCGGATGGACTCCAGCTTGGGAGCGAAGATCTCCAAGATGGTCGTCGACACCGGTCTCTGGACCCTCTACGAGTTCGAGGACGGGAAGATGACCATCAACAAGAAGCCGAAGATGACTCCCGTGGAGGAGTACACCAAGCTCCAGGGCAGGTTCAGGCACCTGACGAAGGAGAACCTAGCTGCCCTTCAGAAGTATGCTGAGGAGAAGTGGAAAAAGGACCAGGCGCTCGCTGAGGCGTACAGCTAACCCTCGAACTTGGCCCCGCACTCGGGACACTCTTTCGAGTCCTGACTGACCAGCGCATTGCAGTTGCCGCACTGGAAGAGGGCTTCGGGCTCCTTGTCGGTCGCGGCGGCCTTCTGCTCCTCGATCCTCTTCTCGTACTCCGCCAGACGCTCCTTGTACTCGCTCTTGACCATCTCGGTGCCCTTCTCCGTGATGTTGACGACGAACTTGTTGGGTCCGGTCCACTCGACCTCCACACAACCGTCCTGCTCCAGAGCCTTGACAGCTTCCTCAAGCTGCTTGTATCTGACACCTCTCATATCTGAGAAGAGGTCTTCCCTGGAGGCCCCGTAGTATCCTCTCTTAGCAGCCGTGTTCAGGACCTGCCACTGAAAATCATCCACGGCAATCCACCACTGTACTCATCAACGGTTAGTGGATATTTATGCGTTTCTGCCAACATCTCTCAAAGCGCTCCGAGCCCGCTCGAGCGTCTCGTCCGGAGTGCCGTTCCCGTCGATCGAGACGAGCATATCGCCGTATCTCTCGATCAGAGGGGCGGTCATTTCCCGATAGACCCCTAGTCTCTTTCTGACCGTGGGTTCGGTGTCGTCCTCTCGGATGGCCAGCTTCGAGCCGCAGATATCGCAGACATCGGCGGTCTTTGGTGGGCTGAACTCCACGTGGAATATCGCCCCGCAGGTCTTGCAGACCCTCCTCCCGGTCGCCCGCCTGATTATCTCTTCCTCCGTCACGTCGATGTGAAGGACGACATCCGGTGCAGCAATCTTGTCCAGTGCTACCGCCTGCCCCACTGTCCTTGGGTAGCCGTCGAGGATGAAACCTCGCGCGCAGTCCTCCTGGGAGAGTCTGCTCTCTATCTTCCTGATTACGAGATCGTCCGGGACGAGCTTCCCCTTGGACATGTGGGACGCGGCCTTCTGACCAAGCTCCGTCCTTCTGTCGACCTCGCCCCTGAGGATGTCCCCGGTGGAGATGTGCGGGACACCGTGTTCCTTCGCAAGCACCGAGGCCAGGGTACCTTTGCCAGAACTTGGCGGGCCCAGTATGATAATCCTCACGAGTACGGGAAACGCGCTTTGCACTATATTCTTACCGCCTGCCTCTGCCGTTGGGCCGACCTCTCAGAAAAGGTGGTCCTTGACCTCTCTTGCCGCCCCGCCAACCGTGCACTCTATGGTGTCAACGCCCAGGTCCTCGATCTCGGCCCTGACCTCCTTCACCCTGTCTGGGAACGTGTTGACGTAGACCGTCGCGCCCGTGTCGATCGAGAAGAAGGCGGGTATCCCCCTCTCCCGCATGTTCCTGACCTTCAGGATCACGCTCATCGTCTCCGGTCGCCATAGAAGCATCTCCGTCGCCCCTGTCATTGTGATCCCGTGAAGCATCAGCGTGTCCCTCTCGGCAAGCTCGCAGATCCTGCCCACTTCCCTCTGCCTGATGGCGAGCTCCATCTTGTCGATCATCATGGGCATCTCCGCCAGTCTCGAGCGGAAGAACGGAGAGGACGGGGCGTCCCTGTGGGCGTCCTCGGTCCGCTTGAAGGCGGGAACGAGGGCGACTATGATGCCCATCTCAAGGTCCTCTGAAGCTATCTGTTGGGAGTATGTGTCCACGTCACCGATGCCCCTTCTCAGGCGGGAGAACGCGCCAGTCACGGACCGGGCGGCGGAGGCAGCACCTCTTCTGGCGATTCGCGAGACCTCCTTGTCGCTGAGCTCCAGTCCGAGCGCTCTGCAGCTTGCCAAGGCGAGCGCGGCGAAGCCGGACGAAGACGCGCCCAGGCCGATGTTCGAGGAGAAGTTGTTCTCGGACATCATCTTGAACTTCAGGTCAGCGCCAGCCAGCCGAAGGACGGGGCCGACGACGTCTGCGATCCTTTCGAACTCCCTTCCCGTGGCCGGCTCCTCGCCTATCGTGGCGCTGCTCGTCTCCCCCTCCCCGAACTCGATCGTTGTGCGGGTCGCGAGGGGTGCCGTGCACACACTTATGGAGTCATGGAACGGGAGGCGGAGCCTCTCGTCCTCGAGGCCGTGGTACTTTATCAGGCCCTGGATAGGATGTGCGACAGCCGAGGCCTTCAATCCGCCCCCTCCAGCTCTTTGAGTATGTCCAGTATCTCCGAGAGCTTTGTCACGACGAAGTCAGGGTCCCCCCTCTCCGGGTCCCTTCCCTGGATGAGCAGGAGGATGCCTTTCATCCCCGCATTCTTCGCTCCAATGACATCGGTGTCGGAATCATCGCCCACGTGCATGGCCTCTTCGGGACTCACGCGCAACGTCTCGAGCGTCCCGAGGAAGATCTCCTTGTTCGGCTTCCTTATCCGAGCCTCGTTCGAGAACACCATGACGTCGAAGAACCTCGCCAGGCCGTACCCTTCCAGCAGCTCCCGGAAGAACGCCCCACCGGTGCGTCCAGTGTTCGAGATGATTGCCAGGGACAGGCCCCTGTCCCTCAGCCCACCGAGGAGTTGCTCCGCTCCGTCGAAGGGGACGGGAGGGACGCGCGCCAGGACCTCGTGGTAGACATCCAGCAGATTCTCCTTGAGACCGTCGTCGACAATATCCGTTGCGATTCCCAGCTCGGAGAGAACGATGCCCATCTGGGCTTCCTCGTCGATGTCCAGTCCTCTGTTCCATATGTCCAACAGCTTCTGGCCCTGGGCGTCGTAGGCCCGCTCGATATCCTCCAGGGGCTGCGGGAGACCATGCGCCTCGAAGACCTGCTCCATCGCCTTCGTTCTGTTCTCCCTGAGGAACTCGGCGAAGTTCTCCATCGGTTCCTCGAGGACCGTGTGCCAAAGATCGAAAGTGATTGCCTTGATCATCATCTCACTCATATGTCCAAGAGCACAACGACGTATCCCTCTTCCTCATTGATCTCGAGCATGTGGTACGTCGCCGCCTTCACGTCGGATTTCAACGGGTGTCTCTCCCTGTCCAGGTTCTCGCCTCTCACCGTGGCGGTGAGCTTGTTGCCATCGATGCTGACGTCGAATTCTCTCAGCAGGACGTCCTGCGTGTCGAAGAGGTACAACAGCTCGGTCAGCCAGTCGACCAGCAGGCCCTCCAGGTCGGTGGATTCCACTTCGACCCTGTACTCCCCGACGCTCTTCACCGCGGACGTGTCCGTCATGACGTTGAACATGCCCAAGGCCGCGTTGGCGAACATCTCGTTCAGGTCCGTGCCGTAGCCCTTCACCGCCACATCGGCCGTGTGCTCGAGCAGCTCATATGCCGGCTTCTCGTCGCTCATTCCCGCTCACTTCGTTGGCGGAGTATCCACGAATGGGTTATTGAGGCTTTCCTTCGCCTGATAGCCGCTCCGTTAGCTTTATTATCGGGGCACTTATGGTTCAGGCGGGATTATAGATGAAGGTCAACATCATCGGCTGCGGGTCCATCGGAACGGAGCTCGCCAGGGCACTGGAGAAGATGGACGACATCGACATCATATACATCTCCGACAAGAGGAAGGAGAAGGTCGAAGAGCTCGTCAAATCGTCCACGAAGGTCCGATACCAGAGGGAGCCGAAGGCCGTGATGGAGAGGGTCGACATGGTCATCGAGGCGGCCTCCCAGGACGCGGCCCGCAAATACGTTCCAATGGCCCTGGAGAAGGGAAAGGACGTCCTCGTGATGAGCGTGGGCGCGCTGGTCGACGACGAGTTCAGGGCGAAGTGCAGGCTGATGGCCAAGAAGAACAAGTGCAGGGTGTACATCCCCTCCGGCGCCTTGGCGGGGATCGACGGTCTCGCCGCCGCATCCTGCGGGAAGATCAACGAGGTCCTCCTCATCAGCTACAAGCCCCCCGAGGCGTTCAAGGGAGTGAGGTACTTGGAGGACAGGCGGGTCGACCTAGATTCCCTCGAGAGGGCGACGATAATCTTCGAGGGCCACGCGCGGGATGCGGTTCGTTACTTCCCCAGGAACATAAACGTCGCAGCGACCGTGAGCCTCGCGGGCATAGGGTTCGAGAAGACCAAGGTCAGGCTCGTGGCCGATCCAAGCGCGAAGATGAACACCCACAGGCTCATCGTGAAGGGGGACATCGGCGAGATCGAAGTGAGCTGCAGGAATCTGCCCTCCCCGTCGAACCCGAAGACGAGCCTGCTCGCGGCACTGTCCGTGATATCCGCCGTGAAGAAGGCCAAGGGGAACGTCTGGGTCGGGGCCTAGACGCCGCTCTTGTCTCCCCATATGATCTTGTGGAGCTGGGGCAGGACCCTCGCTCGGAGGTTGTCCTCGAGGACGCTCTCGGCGAGCCATCTCAGGTCCCTTCCGCCGACGGGCTGCATCACGATGCTGCACTGGGGCTTGTACTTCTCGATGATCGATTTCGCGTAGGCGTAGTCCTCCTTGTCGGCGACGACGAGCTTCAGCTGGTCCGAGGGCGAGAGCAGCTCGATGTTCGTGAAGTCCATCTTCTCGTGCATTCCCGACGACGGGCACTTGATGTCCAGGCTGATCATGAGGGCATCCGAGCAGGGCAGCTCCTGAAGAGGCTCGGAACCGCCCGTCTCGACGGAGACCATGTACCCCGAGTCCAGCAGTCGCGTGATCAGGCCGATGGCCTCGTCCTGCGCCAGCGGCTCCCCGCCCGTGACGCAGACGTAGGAGCAGTCGTAGCTCCCCACAGCGTCCAAGACCTCCTCGACGCCCATCGACTTCCCGCTCGTCCAGGCGTCCTCCTGGTCGCACCACTTGCACCTGAGCGGGCAGCCGGTCAGCCTGACGAAGACCGTGGGCACGCCCATCTCTATCCCCTCTCCCTGGAGGGACTTGAAAATCTCGTTGATCATCATCCTTCAACGCCCAGGTTACCGTTGCCCTCTACTCATCGTAGCTCAGCGGGTCGTCCAGTCCAGCCTCGACGAACCCCTTCATCCTGATCCGGCAGGAGTCGCACTTCCCGCAGGGCGTCTCCCCGCCTCTGTAGCAGCTCCACGTGAGCTCGAACGGGACGCCCAGGTCCGTGCCCTTCTTGATTATGTCCGCCTTCCTCATGTTGATCAGTGGGTGGCGGATCTCCGCCGCGTGGTTCTCGACTCCCGATCTCGTGCCCAGTTCGGCCGCTCTCTGGAACGCCTTGTAGAAGCTGGGCCTGCAGTCCGGGTAGCCGCTGTAGTCGCGGGCGTTCGCACCTATGTAGATGGCTCCCGCCCCCAGGGCCTCTGACCAGGCCAGAGCGCAGCTGAGCAGAACGAGGTTCCTTGCTGGCACGTATGTCGAAGGTATCTCCTCCTTCATGGTCTCGAAGTCGCGGTAGTCGGGTATGGGCTCGGACGCATCCGTCAGGGCGGAGCCGCCCAGCTCGTCTAGCCCGATTTCCAATATCTTGTGCTCCTTCACTCCCAGCTGGTCCGCGATGGCCTTCGCCCTCTCCACTTCCTTGCGGTGCCTTTGACCGTAGTCGAACGTCAGGGCGTAGACCTCGTCGCTCTCCTGCTTCGCGATGGCGAGGGTCGTCGCCGAATCCAATCCCCCCGAAAGCAAAACTATGGACTTGCTCATCACACTGTGAACTCGGTGTCTACGCATAAACTTTTCTTCGTTTCGGGCTCTATTCAGGCGGGTTTGCAGTTCATGGATGCCCATGCGCCCTGCCCAGGTCCCTCGTCCACACCGATCTTGACCTTACGAACATTGGCGGGCAGGTCGATCACCTCGGTCAATCTTCTCAGGATGTACTGGGCGATGTGCTCGGCGCTCGTGGCGACCATGTCCAGGATCCTGACGTCCTCTGGCGGGAGGCTGTAGCTCTTCTCTCCCACGGTGACGCGTATGGACTCTCCCTCTTCGATCTTCATGTGCGGACTCTTGGCGGGAAGCAGGACCCTGTGGTCCAGCTCCTCGACCACCTCCCTGAGCGCCCTCTTGAGGATTGTGAAGTCCATTATCATCCCAGTGGAATCCGGCTCCCCCTTGACCTTGGCGTGAACAGCGTAATCGTGACCGTGAAGCCTCTCGCACTTCTCGGAGGTCGGGACGATGTGTGATGCGGAGAACCTGATCCGGGACTTCCATCCGTCGATCTCGAGTTTCATGTCCTCACCATGTCTCAGGCGCTATTAAAGCTATCACCGCCGAGGATCTCGTCCAGCGTGTAGTCGTCCCACTCCATATCGCCCAGCAGTATCCTCAGCTCCGTCGGTGTCAGAATGGGCTTGTCGAACCTCGCCTGCTCGTCGACCGCCACCCTCGGGCAGGCCGTGGAGACGAACGCGTCGACCTCGAGGCCCAGCAGGTTCTCAGGGGTGACGTAGTCAAGCAGTATCGTGACCGACCTCTTGCCCTTTTCCCGCAGGAGCTCCTCGAGCGAGTTGGCAAGCTCCAGCCTGTTCTGGCCGACCTTCTTTGAGACGATTATCCCGAAGGTCTCGGCGGGCCGCGCGATCTCCATCGCCGCGAACCTCAACCGCTTCATCTCGTCGACGGCGTCATCGATGTCCCGCACCTCGTCCCGCTCCGGGTCGAGGACGACGACCTTCTTTCCCGTTGCCAGAGCGACCCCTATCGGGTGGAAGTTCCCGCCGCCCAAGTACAGGAACGAGTCCACATCATCCGCCACCGATCTGGCCGAGGAGAAATTGCATCCGAGCACCTGGCCCGGGTAGGACAGTCTGGAGTCTCCCTCTCCGATGACCGCCTCCACGCCCTTCGCGGCGAGGGATTGTCTCACCCGGAGGAGCTCCGGAACGTACTGGACGCTGGAGATGAGCCCTGTCTTCTCCCCCAGGGACGGGATGGCCCTCTCGAGAAGGTCCGTGTCCGGCAGCTCCTTCTGCAGCTCCATGAACACGACGTTCTTCGACTCGATGTTCCCGATCGGAGCATGACCCAGGTGGAAGATCAGGTCCACGGGCGCATCAGCAACGTCGCAGGCGCCGTAGCAGGGGTCACCCCAGAGATAGATGCTCGCGTCGATCTTCCCCTTGAGCTCGAGGACGACATCGACCATCCTCTTCCTCAGGCCGTCGGGGAACTGGATGGCGACGCTCTTGGCCTTCAAGCGGACGATCTCGTCCGCCATCTTCTGGATTTCCCAGTCCCCGATCATATCTCACCCAGTTCTCGGCATGCGCTGATCATATCTTCGATGAGGACGTCGAGGGTCTCCTCCGTCGCGTGCGGCATGACCACCAACCTCAGTGCCTCCGGGTGCTTCGTCAGGGAGAGGTGCCACCCCCTCCTTTCGAGGTGCTCCTTCACGCCGACCGGGTCCTTGAGCCTAACCGCCAGGATGTTCGTGACAGGCTCGGTGACGAGGCTGAGCCCCATGTCCTTGACCGCTCTCGCCAGTTGCCTGGTTCGCGACATGCAGTTCTCCACGTTCTCCTTGTACCCATCCCTTCCCATCGACATCATCGCCGCATACAGGGAGGGTACTCCCGCGCTGGCCCTCGTGCCCAGCACCGTGGTCTGGAACACACTGGTGAGGTAGGGCGACTCGAACGCGATGTTCTGCAGGTCCTCCTCCTTCCTCAGCAGGAACACGGCGGACGGGATCGTGGACATCCCCATCTTGTGTCCGTCCGCGTTCATGGAGCTGAGCCCAGCATTCCTGAAATCGAAGGTGGGCGCGTCGTCCAGGAAAGGAAGGATGAAGCCCCCCCACGCGGCGTCGACGTGGAACCACGTCCGCTCCTCGCAGACCTCGGACAGCTTGTCTATCGGGTCCACAAGACCGAACTCGGTCGTACCGGCCGTCGCGACCACGGCGGCCGTGTCATCGCCGATGTGCTTCTCCACCTCGCCGACGTCCATCACGTGGTTCTCATCCACGTCGACCTCTCTGGGTATCATCTTCAGTATGTCGCACGCCTTTCTGATCGAGAAGTGCGCGTTGCTGCCGAGTATGACCTCCTTCCTTCCCGTGAGGTTGCGCGCGATCCACAGGGCGGTGAGGTTCGCCTCGGTCCCGCCCTCCAGGACGCGGCCCGTCACACCCTTTCCGTTCAGCAGCTCGCCCATCATCTCAACGATCTTGCCCTCCAGCCTCCTGGTCCCTGGATAGAGTCCCGGGTTCCCCAGGTTGCTCTCGATGAACATGCCGTGCGTGTCGATCGCCACGTCCAACGGCTGGGTGCACATCGATCCTAGTATCTTTCCATCCTCGAAGTGGAAGTCCTCCGAGAGGGCCTTCTCGACTTCGGATATCGCATCATCGTATTCCAATCCCTTCTGCAGCATCATCACACCTCCTCTGCCCGCCACAGGGACAGCGTATCCTCTATAAGTCCGTCATCGACGGCGAGTATGTCGATCCCCCTTTCCGCGCAGTACCTCCACAGCTCTCCGAGCCGCTCGCGGTTGGAGGTCCCTATCGCCACGACCAGACCGCGTTCGTGGGTATCGTCCACGGTCGCACCGACGGCCGAGAGGGCCATGCCGAACCGCTTGTCCTCCGGGGCGTCCATCTTGTTCACGATCTCGTCGATCGGGATGAACACGCCATCGAACCTTCCCGCCGCATCCTTGAGGAGAAGCAGTGACGTTGGTGAACCGACCTCCAGCCAGAACGGAAGCTCCTTCGACCGCCTGAGGCCCTTTTCCGCCGCGGACTTCGTGATCTCCTCGGAATGCGAAGCGCTGGCACCGAACATCGGCCATATGTTCTTGCCTCCCTCCTTTCGAGCGCCCGCCAAAGACTCCATGCCCTTGCCGCCCGCCAGGACGACGATCGGCCTCGGCCTCAGGTCCTCGGAGAGCCTGAGGAGCTCATCCGCGACGGGCTGGGCACCCTCGGACGGGACGAGGAACAGCCCTTGGATCTCCGCCCCTTCTACGCTCTCGGGCGGGGACTTGGACATGAGGAATATGCTCGTCCCACTGGAGGGGATCCGCCTCCTCACCTCGATCGTATCCTCCTTCGGCTCCGGAGCGGGCTCAGGCAGCTCCTCGACAAGGGAGACGTTCCACACGATGAAGATCCGGTCCTTCAGATACCACTGGAACGCGCCGGGTCCTATCTTCCTGGTCAGTCTTTCGCCGAGCGCGGAGAGCTTCTTCAGCATGTCCGGCGGGACCTTCGACTCCCGCCTGAGCTCCTTCTCGACCTCGACCTCCTCCATTCCCGCCTCCTCCGCGACCCACTTCCTCTCCTGCGAGAGGATCGTCATGTCGACCGATGAACCCTCCTCGTCGATCGTCATGGTGTCCGATGAGCTGAGGTCAACGGGGAGCCCGAGCAGGGCCTTGACGTCGTACTTCCCCTCGCCCGCCCCTTCGACGGAGCCTGAAACGCTGTGCGGGGGGATCTCCTGGACAAGGAATGCGAGCCTGTAGGCGGCCACCTCTTTCCCTTTCCTGAAGTCCTCCTCTTCCTCCGAGAGGAACTCGACCATCGTCTTCCTGATCTCCGTCACCAGGGACGCCTTGTCGGACACGTACGAGCCCGAGATCCCCGATGGATATGAAGGGCTGGGCATGACGTTGACGACGCTCGAACCGAGGCGGTCGAACGCCCTCGCGACCTCCAGCTCGACGGACCACGGGATAAGCCGCTCGGAGGCGCCCTCCTTCATGGACTTGAAATCGTCGAAGACCTGATGGGAGACAATAAAGCCCTTGGGAATGGTCGCGATTCGCCCGATCCTCGCGAGGGTGGATATCGTGACACCGGACTGCGCCAGCTTCTCTTCCGACAGATCATCAAGTAAGGCGACCTTTCGGGACGGCATATGCTCAGGTAGGTGCTCTTCTGTAAAAAAGCTTGCTGGAATCAGACCCACTTCTTCTCGCTCTCAGTGATCCGAATCCTTATCGGTGTCGGGAGTTTCGCGCCCGCCTTTCTCAGGGCCTCCTTCGCATCGGGGATGTTCGAGTGATTGACCCTGAGCGTTATGAGGGGCTGACCTCTCTTTATCCTGGCCGCGGTCCCGACGGCCTTCCCGAACGCGTGGCGCATTCCCTCGGATATCCTGTCCGCACCGGCGCCCTGGGCGATCTTGTTCTCCCTGAGCACGTTGTGCGGGTATATCCTGATCTTGAGGTGGTACTCCCTTCCCGCTTGCTTCTGGATGTACCTGTTCGCCGTGACACGGGCGGCCTCCAGGGCGATATGCCTTATTTGGCACGCCTCCTTCGCATGGAGGGTCACGGAAACCGGGAAGTGCTTGTCTCTGCTGCCCGCGTCGAACTGGGTAATCCTTAGGGCGGGGACGCCGCCCATGTACTCCTTGCGGGTGTAGGACTGACCCCGTATGGGCGTGTACATCCTCGCGGGTTTCCTGGGCATAGCCTCCATCAATAGATGCGAAGGATATATAACTGCTTCGAAGCGCGGCCCTCTGCGGAGGTCGTTGGATGTTGTGGATGGTGAATGATTGACAAAAGCGATGGCAGCTATAAATAACCGAAGCTCGTTTGAATCTACGGATGAAGAAGGTCAAACTGGCGATCCCTGAAGGGGATGGCCCAATCCAAGATGCTGGATTCAGGCTCTGTCTTCTGAAAGAGGCTCAGAAGCAGTCCATAACTCATTTCTTCGCAGAGAATCTTCCGGACAAGAAGACAGTTGAGGCTCTGGTCGGTGGTAGCCCCCACGATGTCGACAGATACACCGAGACAATCAAGAAGCTGGGTGGCGATCCGAGGGGTTTCAATGTGGATGTCAAGGGATACGAAGGAGACATAATGAAGATCAACGCGTTCATCGGTTACCTGCACACAGAGCAATTGATGAAGGGCGTTGATGCCGTTCAGGGTCTTGGCACAACCCTCGAGAAGGTCGGAAGGGAGTTCGCACAGACTATTTCCGACGGCTTCAAACATATGGACGACCGTTTTGACGAGATGCCCAAGAAGGTGGCACAAGAGCTCAGCAAGTAGCATGCCCATGGACCGCGCAGCTTCGAACGGGAAGCTCCAAAGGGTTATTAATGGATGAGATGTTTTTCCCCGCAGGCAGGGTACGTTCAATGATGCTGGTCAAACTCGGCGGGAGCCTGATAACCGACAAGGCGCGGCTGAAGACCTTCCGGACGGACAGGATGAGGGTCCTCGCACAGGAGATATGCATGTCGGGCGTGGAGATGATCCTCGTCCACGGTGCGGGCTCGTTCGGTCACATCCTCGCGAAGGAACACAAGCTGGAGGACGGATACCTGAACGACAAGCAGCTCCCGGGAGTATCGCACGTCCAGAGGGACGTGAAGACGCTGAACCTCATGGTGATGGACGCCCTGATCGCGGAGGGGCTCAAGCCCGTTTCTCTGCCGCCGAGCTCGATCGTCCGCCTAAACGACGGCACATTGGAGTCGATCGACTACCAGCCCTTCAAGGAATACGTCCGCCTGGACCTGATGCCGGTGACCTTCGGCGACGTCGTTCTCGACACGGAGAAGAAGTTCGCCATATGCTCGGGCGATGACCTGATGCTGTGGCTATCGCGGGAGTTCAAGCCGGAGAAGGCGGTGTTCGCGACCGATACCGATGGCGTGTA
This sequence comes from Thermoplasmatota archaeon, assembly GCA_022848825.1. Classification (GTDB taxonomy): domain Archaea; phylum Thermoplasmatota; class Thermoplasmata; order RBG-16-68-12; family JAGMCJ01; genus JAGMCJ01. The sequence goes on along the minus strand of JAJISH010000446.1, from coordinate 5,379 downwards.
CTCGAGCTATCCGCCCGCGGAGGGCGAGAAGCCCATCGAGCAGCTTGACTGGGACACGTTCAAGACGATCGAGGGCGAGACCGCACGGGCCGACGTGACCGGTGGCATATTCAGGAAGCTCAGGCTCATGTTCGACATCGCTGACATGGGAGTGGAGACGTGGGTCATCAACGGCGGCGTGGATGGCAGGCTCATGAAGTTCCTCATGGGGCACGGCGCTCCCGGGACCCAGATATCGAGGAGATAGAATGACTCAGAACAGGAAGAGGGAACACGTTGAGATTGTTTCGGAAGAGGACGTTGACGCTGATTACCGCTACTGGGACGACATCGTCCTCGTTCACAAGGCCTTGCCCGAGATCGATGTGGATGAGATAGACGCAGGCATCGAGATCTTCGGGAAGACGCTGTCCGCCCCGCTCATCATATCCGCCATGACAGGCGGGTTCAAGGAGGCCAGGAAGATAAACGAGAACCTCGCGAAGGCCGCCGCCGCCGTTGGCATCGGCATGGGCGTCGGGAGCCAGAGACAGGCGCTGGCGGATCCGACACTGGAAGACACCTTCTCCGTCCTCAAGGAGCACGAGATCCCGCTCGTGATCAGCAACGTGGGCGCGCCGCAGCTCATCTCACAGCCCGGTGAGGAGCTTTTGGACCTCGAGGATGTGCAGAGGGCCGTGACAATGATCGACGCGGACGTTCTGGCGGTTCATCTGAACTTCCTTCAGGAGATCGCGCAGCCCGAGGGCGAGCTGAAGGCGAAGGGTTCCCTGAAGGCAATATCCGCCATCGCCAGGGTCTTCCCCATCCTGGCCAAGGAGACCGGGGCGGGGATCTCCCGTGACGTCGCCATCGCACTGAAGAAGGCGGGCGTCGTGGGCATAGACGTCGGCGGGCTCGGTGGGACCAGCTGGTCGGCAGTCGAGTTCTATCGCGCGAAGAAGGTCAACGATCAGAGGAAGCAGGACCTCGGAAAGCTGTACTGGAACTGGGGCATCCCGACACCCGTCTCCGTCATCTGGGCGAACGTGGGGCTCCCCGTCATCGCCACGGGCGGTGTCCAGAACGGCCTGGACGTCGCTCGAGCGGTCGCTCTGGGGGCCTCCTGCGCGGGAATGGCGTCCCGCCTCCTGCCAGCGGCGAAGGAGTCGCACAAGGCCGTCGAGTCCGAGCTCACGGCGATAATCAACGAGCTGCGGGCGGCCATGTTCCTTACAGGCTCGTCAGACGTGGAGGAGCTTGCCACAAGGGAGTACGTCGTTCAGGGTAACACGGCCGGCTGGTTCAAGGAGACGGAGGTTCTCGGTTGAGTCCTCAGGGAAGGACGGTGGACGATTTCGAGGCCTATCTCGCCGAGATGGTACCGCCAGTCGAGCGGGAGATGGAGACGCTCCTGGAGGTCAAGAGGCAGGTGCCCAACCTGCACGACGCGATGTTCTACTCTCTCGGCCTGGACGTCGAGGACAGGAAGCACCGCGGGAAGAGGATCAGACCTGTCCTTGCCCTACTGGCCTGCGAGAGCCTGGGCGGGACGGTCGAGCAGGCGATGCCCTTTGCCGTGGCATCGGAGCTCCTGCACAACTTCCTCCTCACGCACGATGACATCCAGGACGGGGACGACTTCAGGCACGACCGCCCCTCGGTTTGGAAGGAGTACGGGGTCGACCATGGGATCAACGTGGGCGACTACCTCTTTTCGAAGATGTACGAGGCGGCCCTCGGGACGCTGGAGCGGGGCGTCGGGGAGAACCGCGTTCTTCGGCTCCTGAAGCTCCTGACGGACACCGTCAGCCACACGGGCGAGGGCCAAGCGATGGACATCTCGGCCCGCCAGAGGAATGACCTCACCGTGGACGAGTACCTTGAGACCGTCATCCAGAAGACCGGCTACTACCTGGCATGCCCGGTGCAGGGCGGAGCGGTCATTGGCGGGGCATCGGAGGACGTCCTCGACACGCTGGAGAGCTACGGCAAGCACATCGGTCCCGTGTTCCAGATCAGGGACGACGTAATCGACATGACCATGGGAAAGGGCAGAGGCCAGAAGGGTTCCGACGTGAAGGAGGGGAAGAGGAGCCTGCTCGTCGTGATAGCCTCGGAGCGGTGCACGGACGAGGAGAGGGAGGAGCTCTTCACGATACTGGACAGGCCGCGCGCCGACACCAGCGACGCAGACGTGCAGAGGGCCTTCGAGATATTCAGGAAGCACGGGGCGCAAGAACGGGCAGAAGACATCGCGCAGGAGTTCCTCGTCAAGTGCAACCAGACGCTGGAGGAGCTCCCGTCGCCGCTCAGGGAAAACATGCAGATCGCGTCCGACCATATGCTTTCGAGGGAGAAGTGACCAGCCAGGTCGTTATCAGACCCGATAACTGCGCGGAAATGAAGATATAATCCAATCGGCACGACTTACACACTGGAGTGGTAGGTCAGATGCGCGAGATGGTCACATGCCTGCTTCTGGAGGAGAACGGCGCTCTTCCAGACGAGCTCATCGACGTGATGAAGGACGACGAATGGGTCCCTCTCAAGGGGAAATCCGCCTTCATAATGAAATGGCCCAAGGACACAGAGAACGACCCAGTCGCCCTAAAGGACGTCACGGAGAAGCTCCTAAACGTGAAGCTAGCCTTGGAAGGGATGGGAATGGAACACAGATTCTCGACTATGGAGATCGGAAACGAGGACAGGATCAAGATGAAGGTCTGCCTCATCGGCGACAAAGCGGTGGGCAAGAGCAGTCTGATCAGGAGATACGTGCTCGACCAGTTCGATGACGGGTACCTCAAGACGATGGGCTCGAAAGTCTCAAAGAAGGCGCTCGTCCTGGAGCATCCCCGCGACGGAAGGGAAATCCGCGTGGACATGACCGTGTGGGACATCATGGGGAACAAGGGCCTGGCCGACCTACTGATGAGCTCGTACGTCCACGGGGCACAGGGCATAATCGCCGTCTGCGACGTGACCAAGAAGTCCACGCTCGAAGGACTGGAGGGCTGGATCGACGACGGCCTCGAGGTCGCCGGGGACGTGCCCATACACATTCTGGTGAACAAGGCCGACCAGCACGATGAATTCGAGTTCAGCAGGGACGACGTCATGGAGGCGATCAATGCGGGCTCGGGCGTCACTTTCACGAGCGCCAGGACGGGCGACAACGTGGAGGAGGCCTTCCACGACCTGGCGATGAGCATTCTGGAGAGCCACCAAGAAAGGGAAATCGTCGAAAAGATGACCGCCTAGCACTCAAGGCCCTTATCTGTGAGCGTGAAGGGAGCCACCAGTCCCTCTGCCAGGTGCCTGTGCTTCATCAGAACCGCTTGCCGCATGTGCGGTCCCGTCTTCTCGAGGCTGATTATCGTCTTCGCGTTGTGCGAGAGCATATGACCGCCCAGGGGCTCGTACGTTCCCGTCTTTATGTCCGTGTAGACCTGGCTCGTGAGCACGACGGGAATGTCACGGGTCCGCGAGATCCTAAGCAGCTTCGTCACCTGGTCCGCGAGGTTCTTCCTCTCCCGGAACTCGTTCTGGAGCCTCGTCAGCCTGTAGTATGTCGTGGCGGAATCGACGATTATTCCGCCGACGTCCTTGTTCTTCTCCGCGAGGTTGGTCGCTTTCTCGACGATCTTCCGCTGCTCGCTGAACGTGTACGGCTCGGAGAAAAGGATGTTCTTCAGGATATGCTCGTGCTCGTCCCCGCTCATCTGCTTCAGCCGCTCGATGGAGACGCCCTCGGTGTCGATGAACAGCACCTTCTTCTCGCGGGCGATGTTCCTCGCGAGCTGCAGGACGAAGTTGGTCTTGCCGCTGCCGCCCTCCCCGTAGATGAGGGTTATGCAACTGCCCTCGATCCCTCCAGCCAGCATCTCGTCGATGGTACTGCATTCCAGCGGGAACTTCACATGTACGAAAAGGTCAGGAGCGTATTTAACTGAACCGCAAGTCTATATGGGGTTCATTCCTTTTTCCGTGGCGTGGTTGACAGGCGGCTTCTCGTGGCCTATGCGGGCGGGTTCATCGGCCCGCTCGCGGGGAACACGATCCTTGCGCTGATCGAACCTCTCAAGGATGCATACGGAGTCGGAATCGAACAGATTCTCCTCTCCATTCCCGTCTATATGATCCCGTTCGTCCTCTTCCAGCTCTTCTCCGGAACGATATCGGATCATCTGGGTCGGAAGGCGGTCGTCGCCTCGGGTTTCCTGATATACTCCGTCGGATCGTTCCTCTGCGGCTGGGCTCCAGATATCAATGCCTTCCTGGGCGGGAGGTTCGTGCAAGGCCTCGGGTTCGCATTCGTGACGCCCGTCCTTCACGCCATCGTCGGAGACTTTACGCGTGATGACAGGCGCGGCGTCTCCATGGGCATCTTCGGGGCCGTGACTGCCGGAGCGGTGTCCACTGGCCCGCTCATCGCAGGGTTCATGAACACGATCGACTGGCGGTGGACGTTCTATCTCATCGCCTTGCTCGCGGTGCTCGTCTTCGTCGCCATACAGGTCGCCTTCCGCGGCGGAGAGGAGAAGCACACCCGCCAGAAGTCCGATGTTTCGATCCGCAAGATAGCGACCGACCCGGCCGTCATAGCCCTTTGCGCGGCGGGATTTCTCACCTTCTTCGTCTTCATCGGTGTCATCTCCTACACCGCAGACGCGCTCTCAATCAATCCATACTTCTACGATCCCGCGACCATCGGCGTTGTACTCTTCTCTGGTGGCATTGGCGGAGTGATCATCTCTCCCTTTGCGGGCATGCTCGTCGACAAGATCGGGCGGTTTAGGACGGCCTCGATAGGCTTCGTCTTCACGTCCGTGGGGATGCTCATCTTCTACTTCGCCTCGGGATTCTGGGGCTTCATTCTTGCCATGGTGGTCGTCGGTTGCGCTGCAGCGGCGATTTGGGCCTCGCTGCTCACGTTGACGGTCGAGATAGTCCCCGAGCGGCGGGGAGCCGTGGCCTCTCTCTTCAACAGCTCCAGGTTTGCGGGCTACGCCATTTCTCCCGTGCTCTTCGCTGGTGTTTATTTCTCCATGGGAGTGGGACCCTTGTATCTTGCCTCGGCGCTACTCACTCTGCTTGGAATAGTGATCATGGTCTGGATGAAGAGGATTCTTGCGAAACGTCGTCGTTGACAGTGTTCCGACTATTATCATCGCTAGCCGCCTCTCAGTCTTCTGGTATCGTGTACGGCTTCTGTCGCATTGGATAATGAACCGCGACACTTTCCATTGACCTCAAGTCTCCCTTCATTCCTTGGGAACTCGGGGAATGGCGTGGATTCCCGTGCTCCGCCACCTGTCAGCCATCTTGTGAGCAGGGCAGGGTCCATCAAGCCAAATGCTCAATCAATATTCTTATTCCGATACCGATCAGAATAAG